>NZ_JBHYRR010000008.1:0-101624 GCF_047974155.1 Megasphaera jansseni
CAGATGCAGGACATCCTTCGCAAGACAGCCCGCTATATCCTCGATTTTTGCATTGACCATCAGATAGGGACCCTTGTCTGCGGCTATAACCGGGATTTCAAACGAGAACTGAAGCTGGGTAAAGTGACGAATCAGCATTTCACTCAAATCAATTTGAGCTATCTTCGCAGCACCTTGAAACACCTGTGTGAACGCTACGGGATAACCTATCTGGAACAAGAAGAATCGTATACCTCCCAGGCCAGCTGCCTGGATTTGGACGACATTCCCGTATACCAGCCGGATGCTCCCTATACAGGAACGTTCAGCGGAAAACGAGTCCGGCGCGGCTTGTACCGTTTCGCCAACGGCAGGACGGCCAATGCCGATATCAACGGCGCCGCCAATATACTCCGCAAAAGTAAGCAGAACTTCGATTTCGAGGAACTGTGTAAGGGGCTTTTGGACAGCCCTTTGAGAATAAGGCTATCCTGATTTCAGGAGGAAACTTAAACAGCAACCTTCTCAAGAATCTCCCGCTTCTATAAGCGGGAGAGGTTCAACGGTCCCTTTGATTTGTCGACTTCCCTGGGCCTGCCGGGACAGTTCACCCATCCCGATTTCCTGGCTGCGGAAGCCCGTATCCTGAAAGCCTGCCAGCAGGCGCAGAAGCCGTGTTATATTTTTACGACGAAGACGCAGGAAGCCGCAGCCTGCTTAAAGGAAGGATATGCCGGCGTAGCTCATGAGCTCGATTTCGATATCCTCATACAGGCTTACCGCCAGGTCGTCACCGATATTCGTTCTTGTGAAGGAAAATGAGGTTGACAAGGCAGATGCGGCCTGTTATACTAAACCTACAATTGAATCGCGAAGGGGAGTAACCTTCTCGTTGGTTGTCATCAACATCGTGCCGTCATCGACCGGCTGGTGGCAACGTTGCTATTGCAATAGGTGAGACTTTCGCATGATACCAGTTTTACTGATACCATGCGGAAGTCTCTTTTGTTTTTTAGAGAAAGAGGGAGATATTATGGAAATCTTGTCGATGCCATTTTTTATGGCTTTAGGTTCTATCATTTTACTGGACATCCTCCTCGGCGGCGACAATGCCGTCGTTATCGCCATGGCGGCCAATAAGCTGCCGGCCAATCTGCGCCGGAAAGCCATCCTCATCGGGACCGGCGGGGCTGTCGTCATCCGCCTGCTCATGACCTTCCTGGCCGTTTGGCTGCTGACCATTCCTTTTTTACAGGCTTTAGGCGGACTTATCCTGCTGCCCATTGCCGTGAAATTGCTGATTCCGGAAGACCACGAGGAGATCGTGACGGCTTCGGACAGCCTCATGGGAGCCGTTAAGACCATCATCATTGCCGACGCGGCAATGGGCGTCGATAACGTCCTGGCCATTGCCGGTGCTTCACAGGGCAGCTTCCTCCTCGTCGCCTGCGGCTTCCTCATCAGTATCCCCATTATCGTCGGCGGCAGTACAGTCATCGGCAAGCTCATGGACCGCTTCCCGGTCATTCTCTATGCCGGAGCCGGCCTGCTGGGCTGGACGGCCGGTTCCATGATTGGTCACGATAAAATCTTAGGGACGATGGTGCAGCAGTTAGCCGGTTCCTGGGCCCCGATGACGCTTCAAGCCCTGCTGGCAGCCGGCGTCATCGCCACTGGTCTGTGGATGAGCCGGAAACGGGCTGTGCAGTAATAAAAAGGCACTGTCGTATGAAGACAGTGCCTTTTTGAGTGTTCAGTTTGCAGTTTGTAGTTTTTAGTTTTTAGTGAATACTTTTTCGTTCCTGTTTAGCCTTGGATGAGTCGATAGCCCATCGTTTCCTTTCACTATAGCATAGAATGTCTGAAATAGAAAATACGCACTTTACAAGCTCTGTGTTGCAAACTATAAAGTAAAAGTGACTACGCATAATAACATATGCTACAATGTAAATTAGCTGGCAGGGTTTTGCCTGACGGCTAATTTATTTTGAAGGGGATAAGGATATGAGACACCGATTATTTCGTATCGTTCTAATTGTAGCCTTTTCTATGATGACTTTGGTGACCGGGATGGCCAGTGAACCAGGACAGGAAACGAACAAAAAGGTACTGACCGTAGGATTGTTTAAGTATGTTCCCGATATCAAGGCCTTTGAAACGGCTTTGACAGCACAATGGCAAGCTATCGAACCCGATGTAGCACTGCAGTTCGTGGATTGGGACTGCTATTTTGAAGAACCGAAAAGTGATGTTTTTGTATTCGATGCGCTGTATGCGCCGCAATATATCGAACAGGGGCTGTTGTATCCACTAGGGAAAACGATTCCGGAATCCTCGGCATATCCGGCATGGACCTTAGAACAGGCGTCGGCACAGGAAACGTATTATGGTATCCCCCAGATGGTCTGCATGGATACTTTGTTTTACCGTAAGGACGATGCGGCGTTGTCCCGCGTTGAGACGATGCAGCAGCTCTATGATGCCGTTGGAGCACGTAAGACCCAGGCGTTACTGCCTGGACGGGATGAAGGCGTCATTGCCGATTTCAGTTTGAATAATGAAATGAAGTATTACACGATTCTCCAGGACCATACGGGAAAAGTTGTCCCGGCAGCGGCCATGGGCACGGTTCAAGCCGATGCCATGCATTATCTGAAAGAACTATACGCTATGACAGGGACACAAACCGGGCGCTACGATGATGGCAATGAATTTACGCGGGCTGAATGGTTTGCCCGGGGCCATGGCCGGGCGTTATATGCCTATCCGGAAGCGATGAGTGCCATCGTCCGCTTAGGACAGGGAGACCATACAGACGTCAAGGCCATTTCCAGCTGTGAACATCCGGACGTGGCGACGGCCTATGTCGATTATGTCAGCATTTCTTCCCGGATTCCTGCGAAGAAGGTGGAACCGGCTAAAAAATTAGTGGCCTTATTGACGTCCAAGCCTTTCATGCTGGCCGCCCTGAAACCGGCTTCGCAAGAGGGCGTACCGCAGTATCTCTTGGCGGCCCGTCAGGATGTCATGCAGGAACTGGCCGCATCGGATCCGAATTATCGGAAATTATACCGTCATCTATATCGAGCCAAATCGTGGCATGTCATGACGGGGACGAAGGACTTCGCAGCTTGGGAAGCCAGCGTCGGACCGGATATCGAAAAAGGGTTGAACAATCAGTAAAGGGAGGGTAAGCATATGCTTACAGCAGAGGAAATCATAACTTTATTACGGCAGGACGTCGTACCGGCGTTAGGTTGTACCGAGCCGGTTTGTGTGGCGTTATGTGCCGCACAGGCAGCTTTGGATTTATCGGAACCCGTGCAGTCCATAACAGTCCAGGTCAACGCCGGGATTTACAAAAACGGAAAATCAGCCGGGATTCCACATTGTCCCCATGTCGGCCTGCCCTATGCAGCGGCGTTGGGAGCCGTCCTCAAAAATCCGGAAGCCGGACTGGAACTATTAAATGCCGTTAGCGAAGAAACGGTCAAACAGGCAGAAAATCTGGTCGATCAGGGCCGTGTTTCGGTCAGCCTGGCAGAAGGGGAAACACGGTTGTATGTCAAGTGTGTCATCCATACGGCCGGCGGTGATGGCCTGTGCATCATCCAAGATGCCCATACCCGCATCGTCTATTGGGAAACGAAAGGGCGGGTTCGCCTGCAGCAGCCGGAGGCGGTTCTAGCCGGTGGAAATGACCGTTCTATCGAAGCCCTGCAGCAGATGAGCTTGGCGGAAATCCGGGCTGCCGTCGATGCCCTTCCGGCAGCGGATATCGCCTTTTTACAAGAGGGAATCACCATGAATGAAACCTTGGCAGCTTATTCCCAAACCCATCCAGCCGGCGTGGGCTTAGCTGCGGCTTTGCGGCAGGAAACCGGGACTTCCCGGCTTTCCGACGATTTGCTGAACCGGATTCTCCTGAAGGTGACGGCAGCCGCTGAAAGCCGCCTCGATGGCTGTCCCCTTCCGACCATGAGCAGTTCCGGCGCAGGGACGAAGGGGCTCGTCGTCATTTTGCCGATTGCTGAAATGGCCCGGGCGGTCGACGCCTCTCCGGAACGAACCTTACGGGCTTTGGCCTTGGGCCATCTCATCAACCGCTATATCAATGCCTATGTGGGAAAATTATCGCCCATGTGTTCCTGCGTCATGGCTTCATCGACGGCGGCAGCGGCTGCCATGACCTATCTCTTGGGGGGAACGGATGAACAAATCGGCTTTGCTGTCCGCAATATGACGGGGACCGTTACCGGCATGATTTGCGATGGCGGGAAAATCGGCTGCGCCTTAAAAGTTGCAACGGGTTCAGCCGCCGCTGTCCTCAGTGCCTTGACGGCCATCCACGATGCGCCGCTGCGCGTGACCGACGGTATCTGTGCGGAGACGCCTGAAGCCTGTATCCGCCATATGGCCCGTATCGGCAAGCAGGGCATGGCCCATACCGACGCAGCTATCCTCCATATCATGGAGGATTCGTCCCAGGCCTAATATAGCTTGAGAAAGGCATAGCCTAAGTGAAGGCCATACAGCAGGAGCACGGTGCCGCAGAGAACGTTGATGGCGCGCAGGATGCGGGGCGTCATGGCGTGACGGAAGGCGGCGACGCAGCCTGTGAGCGAGAGGAACCAGAGGCCCGATGCCATGAGGACGCCCGTCAGGAAGGTCATGGCTTCGGCAGCGGGCAGGGTGATGCGGAAGGCACCGAGAAGCATCGTACCGTCCAGGATGGCCTGAGGATTCATCCAAGTGACGATGCAGGCCTTGGAAACGGTCTGGCCCAGGGAGGCCGGCTGGTCTTGGAGCGCCAGCGTGTCCGGGGCCTGGCGGATCATGCCATAGGCCATGTAAAGGATGAGCAGCGTGCCCGCGCCCAGGATGACCGCTTTGAGCCAGGGGAGATGTTCCAGCAGGGTGCCAATGCCGTAAAAGCAGCTCAGTGACAGGCTGATATCGAAGAATAAGACGATAAGGGCCGTCCCAATGGCGCGGCGCAGGGAATGGGATAAGGCCGAATGGATGACGAAGAGATTCTGCATGCCAATGGGGGCGACATAAGCCAGCCCCATGGTCAGACCTTGAAAAAAGAACATAAAAAAGCCTCCTTTTCCAACCAAAGCAGGTTGGGTCGTGTGGTATAATCACAGTATAACAGAGCTATGCAGGATTCCAACCCGCCAAAGCGACATGAATTATACCAACCAAAAAGGAGACGATGTGATGAAGCGGCATATTCCCGTGCAGATCGAATGGCATCCAGACCCGGCGCAGCCCGTGCCCGTATATCGGCAGATCCTCGAATGGATGTATGGAAAAATGGAAAGCGGTGAGTGGCCGGCCGGGACGCGCCTGCCGTCTCAGCGCGATATGGCCCGGCATTTCCAAGTGAACCGGAGTACCCTGAATCAGGCATTAAAGCCGCTATTGGAAGCGGGCATACTCCAGGGCCGGGGAAGCCAGGGTACGGTCGTAGCCAGTACGGCCTGGTCCCTGCGGTTGCCGGTCCAGCCGGATTGGAACCGCTACATGACGGCTGGCTATTTCCGGGCCAATCAGGATGTTGTCCAAGCCATCAATACCTTAGAGTTCGACGAACGCCTGGTCCGTCTCGGTACGGGCGAACTGGATCCCCGGCTGTTTCCGCGGGATGCTTTCCGCCAGACCCTGCGGGAAGTCGCCGATACCATCAGGTCCCTGGGCTATGTCGAGCCCCTGGGGATGCCCGCCCTGCGTCAGGCCCTGGCAGACTATGCCCGGAAGCGGGGGCTGACGGTAGCGCCGTCGTCCATCCTGATTACGTCTGGCGCCCTGCAGGGACTCCAGCTCATATCGGCTGGCCTTCTCCGCGGCGGGGCGACGGTCTACATCGAAGATCCGACGTATGTCAAATCGCTCCAGGTCTTCCAGTCTGCTCATCTCCGACTCTGCGGCCTGCCCATGGATGACCAGGGCCTGTCCCTGGAAGCCCTGGAAAAACACTTACGCCAGTCTTCGGATAGAGGCAACAGCGTCCTCTATACCATTCCGACGAACCATAATCCAACAGGCCGGACCCTAAGCCGTCGGCGCCGCATCCAGCTCCTGGAATTATGCAACCGCTATGACCTGCCCATCATTGAAGACGGGGCTTATGAAGAACTGACCTTTGAGGGAGCGCCGCCGCCGTCCCTGAAAAGCCTGGATCCTGGCGGCCGGGTCCTCTATCTGGGGAGTGTTTCAAAATCCCTGGCGCCAGGACTGCGCATTGGCTGGATGATTGCGCCGGAACCGGTCGTGCAGCGGTTAGGCGATGTCAAGATGCAGATCGACTATGGCGCCAGCTCCCTGTCCCAACAGGTATTGGCCCGGTTCCTGACCAGTGGCCGTTATGCCCAATATCTGGATGGACTGCGGCGCGAATTACAGCGGCGTTGTCAGGCGGCTTGCCAGGTGCTGTCTGAAGTCTTTGCGGACATGGCTGATTGGCAGGTACCGCAGGGCGGCTTCTATATCTGGCTTACATTCCGCCGCCGATTATCGATGGAACTGCTCTTTCGCAAAGCTGTATCTGCTGGCGTCCTCATCAATCCCGGCGATATCTATTCCGGCTGCCATACCCGGTCCCTGCGCCTGTCCTATGCCTATACGACGCCCGAAGAATTCCGCCGGGCTGTCAGGCGACTGGCTACGGTTGTCCGTTCGCTGGAAGGATGAAGGACACCGTAAATCCATCATACGTATACGAAGCGCGCTGCCCCTGAGGGATGATTTCGGGAGCATTTTTCGTTTCATCTCCAGGACGGACGCGTCCCCGTTCGTAGACGGTATGGCCCGCTTCGTCTGTCAGTGTTTGCTGTGGCCGTTTTTGGTCCGAAGAAGCGTCTACGGTGTATTTCATGGCTGGCGAGATGCCATACATGGCCGCATTATAATAGGCGTCAAAGACGGAACCTTCCTTTTTGCCGGGACCGCCATAGAGGACGTCGAACTGGCTGCGGACACGATTCAAGTGTTCCATGTTTTCCGCAAAATCGGCTAAAGAGATATTGAGGACGACTTTGGATGGGAAGAGAAATTCATCGCCGGTAAAGAGAATCCGCCGCGAAGCATCGAGGATGGCCAGGCCGCCTAGGGCATGGTTCGGGTGAGGAATGGTCAGGATTTCCAGTTCCCGGTTGCCCAGGTTCAGCTTATAGCCGTCTGTGACGGTGATGACTGGGTAATTGCGCGGGAAAGAAACGCCCTGGAAGCTGTCATAAGGTACCGTCGCATAAGGGACACTGACGGCTGTCATGAAGGCGGCATCGAAGTAAGCGTCATTGGCCGTATGATCGAAGTGATAGTGCGTATTGATGACATATTTTACGGGCTTTTTCGTCAAGGTCTGGGCATAGTCGCGGATGTTGCCGGCACCATAGCCGCAGTCAATCATGACGGCAATCTTATCGCCTTCCAGGAGATAGCAGTAATCGCCGTCGGAGCGGATTTTCCAGGTCCCGGGTGCAATTTTCTCGGACTCATAATGGGCTTCATCCATGGGCGAATAAGAGCCGTCGCTGTTCTTGATGAGGACGTCGTGTTTGGCAGAAAAATCGATGTTCTGGACAGGCGTCCAATAAGAGGATGTATCGATTTGGGTGACTCCGTCGACGATGTCATTATCCATCCCCGGAGAAATGCGGGCTTTATCGTACCATTCCTGAGCTAATTGAGGATTTTTTTCGACACCATCACCTTGGGCGTAGGCGTTGCCTATGGCCATCTGCGCCGCTGCGGCAATCCGCGGTTCTTGGGCAGCGGCCAGGCTGCCGGCTGTCAACGCGGCACATAAGCAGGTCAGAGTGAATTTTCGTTTCCAATGATTCATAGGATGCACTTCCTTGTCTTATGATAAATATTGAATTTCAGTGTCATTGTATCACAGGATGAGAAAGGGCATAAGAAAACTGGATCAGTTGTTAACAAACTGTTATGAAAAGCCATTTCTGTGTCAGGCCGCTCTTCGGGCAGCTAGCAGGACACTAGTTAAAACCAGGGCGGCGCCCAGCCAGCCCTGGAGGGAAAGCCATTCCTGGAGGAACAGGAAGGCAAAGAGCGCGGAAAAGACGGGTTCCAGTGAAAAAATCAGGCCCGTATGAGTCGGCGTCGTGTGGGCCTGGGCTACGGGCTGGAGCACGAAGCCGAAGGCACTGCACAGGACGGCTAGTCCCAATACGGAAACCCATTGCAGTCCCGTTGCCGGAAAGGCCGGCGTTTCAAAGCATAAGCTGGCTAAGAGCCCATAGCCGGCGGCAAAGGCGAGCTGCCAGATTCCCAGCAGCAGGGCATTGGTCAGCCGGATTTCCCGATCTGTTTCCAAAATTTGCAACGCGTAACAGACGGCGCTGGCGATGCAGAGCAGGGCACCTGTATTCCAGGACAGCTGTTCCTGGAGGGTGAGCATCGCAATCCCTGTCAGGGTAAGGAAGCAGCAGCCCATGATGGTCCTGGAAGGACGCTGCTGTTGCAGCAGGGCTTGCAAGAGGGGGACGAAGACTACCGTCGTACTGACCAGAAAGCCTGCCGTAGAGGCATTCGTCGTTTCCATTCCTTGCAGCAGGCAGGCAAAGACGGCAAATAACAATAAGCCCAATAAGGCGCTCCCTTTTAAGAGACGCTTCGTGGTCTGGCGGAGCCGGCTATGGCATAAACCGGCGACGAGGACAAAGGCGATGCCAAAGCGCAGAAAAATCAGGAAGAAAGGGGGGACGCCAGTCAGGCTGATTTTCATCCACAAATACGAACTGCCCCAGATCATCGCCAGGACGGCCAAGAGCCAGTCGGCCCGCCGCTGTGTTAAAACAATAGATTTCATGATAAAGTCTCCTTTTTAATGGTTTTATCTTGTTATTTCCTTTGAGATTCATTATAGTAGAAATAAACCATGAGAAAAGAGACTGTTTTTCATGGAAAACAGTACTATCTTGCATGATAAGAAGGAGGCGGGGCCATGGATACGGGTCACAAACGGTATGAAATTTTTTTAAAAGTCGCAGAAACAAGGAATATCACTCATGCGGCTGAAATCCTTCACTATACACAGTCCGGCGTGAGTCATGCTATTGCTGCCTTAGAAAAGGAAACGGGATTTCCTGTATTCCGCCGCAGCCGTCATGGCGTGGTCCTGACGCCGGGTGGGCAGAGATTGGTCCGGCCCATCCGCCAGCTGGTCAATCAGAAACAGGATTTGGCTCAGGTAATTGCAGATATCAACCATGTCGTAAGCGGTACGCTTCGTATTGGCACTTTTACTAGTGTATCGGTCGAATGGCTTCCCGGCTTGATTCAGCAGTTCCGGCAGCGTTATCGGAATGTCGATTTTGAACTTTGTGCCGGCGATTATGACGAAATCCGGGAAGGTATCCTCGATGGCCGGCTGGATTGTGGGTTCCTTACCGAAGCCGTTGTAGGGAAACTGGCTTATGTCCCCTTATATCAGGATGAAATGAAAGTCCTCATGAATCCGCAGCACCCATTGGCCCGGCGGGCGGCCATATCCCTGGAGGATTTACTGTCAGAAGACTTCATTGTACCGCTGGCAGGTTCGGATGATGACCTATGGCGGGCTGTCCGGCCATATGGAAACCAAATCCATGTCCGCTATCGGCTGAATGATGATTTTTCCGTCATGGCCTTGGTAGCCGGGGGATTCGGTATCAGCCTGATGCCGGATTTATTGCTTCACCACCTGAACTTTGACTTGGTCAGCCGGTCCCTGACTCCGCCTGTTTATCGGATATTGGGAATAGCTTCGTTACCAGGCCGGCAGCCGGCCCCGGTGACTCGGACTTTCCTGCAGGCCTTGCCGGAGATGCTGGCCAGGTTGCCGCAGAATCCGCTTGCAGTTCCTTCTGAAAGTCCGTATACTAAAAAGCAAAGATAAGGAAAGAGGGGGATTCTCTATGAAATTACTAGAACATGCCGTCATCGCCGGGATGCCCGTGCGCAACCGCATCCTCCGCAGTGCGACGTGGGAAGCCCTGGCTGATGCCAAGGGTTATATGTCAGAGAAACAGTACCGGATTTATGACCAGCTGGCCAAGAACGAAGTCGGCCTGATTTGTACGGGATATGCCCGTGTCGATGGGGAAGACCGGCCCAATGCTGGTATGATGGGCATTTACGACGACGCTTTCATCCCGCAATATCAGGAGCTGACCCGGCGCGTCCATGCCTATGGGGCGAAAATCATGATGCAGATTGCCTATGGCGGGACTAAGACGACTTTTGAACGGGAAGGTCGGACCATTTTTGCTCCGTCTGCCGTGCCGGAACGGAAGACCGGGACCGTCGGTGTCGCCATGAGCCCGGCGGACATCCAGCACCTCATCGGGGAATATGCCCAGGCGGCTAAGCGCGTTCGCGACAGCGGCTTCGATGCTGTCGAAATCCACGGTGGCCATTCGTACCTGCTCAACCAGTTCCTCAGCCCTTATTATAACCGGCGCAGCGATGCTTATGGCGGTTCGCCGGCGAATCGTTACCGTATCGTCGGCGATATCATCGCTGCCATCCGTCAGACCGTGGGCACCCATTTTCCGATTTGGATCAAGATTACCTGTTCCGATTTCTTTGAAGGCGGCCTGACCTTTGCCGAATCGCTGGATATCTGTCGGCGCTTGCAGCAATCGGGCATTGCCGCTATCGAAGTGAGTGGCAATATCCACGGCAAGGCCCAGCAGGAAATCGGCCTGGAATGGGATGGTCATGTCATCCGCGACGGCGGCTATTTCCTTGACTATGCCAGGGATATTGCCGAAGCCGTCAGCGTGCCCGTCTATGTAACGGGGGGCTTCAAGGATCCCCGGCAGATGGAAGCGGCCCTGAAGACCTCGAAGTTGGCCGGTATCGGCATGAGCCGGCCCTTATTATCGGAACCGGATTTGGTCCGCCGCTGGGCTCAAGGAGATCTGCGGCCGGCCCGCTGTGTCCACTGCTCGAAATGCCGGACGCCGGAAGGCAACTACTGTACTGTCTTTGCTGCCATCGATGCCAAGAAAGGGGCGAAATAAATTGAAATTCTTCATTGCTTCAGATATTCACGGTTCGGCTTATTACTGCCGCCGTATGCTTGACGCCTGGAAGCGGGAGAGCGCAGACCGCCTGGTCCTGCTCGGCGATATCCTCTATCACGGGCCGCGCAACGACCTGCCAAAGGACTACGCGCCGAAAGAAGTCTTTGCTATGCTCAACGAAGTCAAGGACTCTATCTTTTGTGTTCGCGGCAATTGTGATGCCGACGTCGACCAGATGGTACTAGAATTTCCTATCATGGCGACGTATGCCATCCTGACCCAGGGCAGCCGTCTCGTCTATGCGACCCACGGCGACCGCTATAACTTAGAATCCCTGCCGCCCATGCGGCCCGGGGACATCCTGCTCCACGGCCATACTCATGTCCCGGTCTGGCAGCCCTTCGGCCAGGATAACTATTACTTGAATCCCGGTTCGACGTCCCTGCCTAAAGATAACAGTCCGCACAGCTATCTGCTCTGGGATGGACATACCTTTACTTGGAAAGACATGGACGGCCAGATATTTCACCAGCTGGTCTTATAGAATCTGGGAAACAGCTGGCTTGAAAGTCTCACTATCTTCCAGATACCGGGATTTGGGATGACATCATAACAACAGACGTAAGGCCAGATAAGGACTGCAATCATCCGGTCTTGATGGGCGGCGTATCGCGCCGCCTTTTTTTATAACCATAGGTGGCTGACCATGGCATGAGCAACGGCCATAGATATATATAAATAAGCGTGTGACACGAAAAAGTATATTTTATCGGAAGCGGGTATTTTAACACTATACACACTCCCACTCACCCTATCCACACACACCACAAATCACTTTTTTCATCCAAAGGGAACCCCAGTCCCTGCATACTTCAAGGTTACGCCGCGGTCCTTTTCATAAGTACCATCCGGGACTCCATCTGCATGATAAAGCTTTTATACGTAACGGAAGTTCATTGACAGTAACCGATACACAGGCTGCCTTTGTGATATAAAAAAGATAACAAAAGCAGTCCGAAGACGGCACTGTCGTTATCCTTATAGTCCGTAACCGAGGGATAGAATCTGTATAGCCTATTTCTGGAAACGCCAATGGAGGGGGATAAGAAACGATTGGAAAATCGTCGCTAATTGCGCTATAATACAGCTACATACTAAAAAGAGGGGGAAATGATTTATGAGTTTTATTCGTCATATGGAAGAACCGAAGAAATTGCCGGCTTTTAAAGGCGGCGAAGGGTATCTGAAATTGAGCCCTATTTTACAGGGGGAAGATGAAATGTATGGAAAAGGGCGTGTCTTTGCCCGAACCATCCTGGATCCCGGCTGTGCCGTAGGCTATCACCAGCATCAGGGCGATTCGGAAACCTTTTTCATCTTGAAAGGCTATGGCGATTATAACCATGACGGCCAGCACGTTCAGGTTGGACCGGGGGATATCGCTTACTGCGGCGATGGGGAATGGCACGGCATGAAAAATAATACCGATAAACCGTTGGAATTCATCGCCTTGATTTTGTATAAATAACGAATAAAGAGGTATTCTATGCGAAATTTAGAAAAGAAACTGCGGGCTGCCATCGTACAGGCTTCTCCCGTATTGTTCGATAAACAGGCGACACTGCATAAAGTAGCTTCTCAAATCGAAGAAGCTGGCCGGCATGGAGCGCAGCTCATCGTCTTTCCCGAGTCGCTGGTTCCGTGTTATCCTTATGGGCTGACTTTTGGCTTTACCGTCGGCAGCCGGTCAGAAGCCGAACGGGCAGACTGGAAGCGCTATTATGAACAAGCCGTCGTCGTCAGCCAGGATTTGCAGGACATCGCAGCAGCGGCCAAAGCGGCCGGAGCCTATGTCAGCCTGGGAATTACGGAACGGGATGAAACGACGTATTCCCTGTATTGCAGCAACGTCATTTTTGCTCCCGATGGCACCTTGGCGGCACACCATCGGAAAATCAAACCGACTGGGGCTGAACGCTATATATGGGCTGATTCCCATGACCCATCGACGTATTTCCCCATCGTCCAAACGCCGTGGGGCCCGATGGGCTCGCTCATCTGCTGGGAAAATTATATGCCTCTGGCCCGGACGGCGCTCTATCAGAAAGGCGTCAGCCTCTATTTGGCACCGAATACCAATGATAACCCGGAATGGCAGGATACCATCAAGCACATCGCCATCGAAGGGCGCTGCTATGTCTTCAACGTCGACCAGTATTTCACCAAAGATATGTATCCGGCGGATCTGGCTGAAAGCGGAGCCGTCGCAACATTAAATGATACTACCTGCCGCGGCGGCAGCTGCATCATCGATCCCTGCGGCCATTACGTCACGGAACCCGTCTGGGACCGGGAAGCCATCATCTACGCTGACTTGGATATAGACCAGGTCGTCCTGCGCCACATGGAATTCGACGCCGCCGGCCACTACACCCGCCCAGACATCCTGGAACTCATCGTACATGAGTAGGGAGGGGGGCACACGAAGGTTTCTGCCATTATGTGATGCCCCGTTTACTTTATAGTTTGTAGCACAGAGTTTGTAGTTTGCAAAGAAAAGCTTTAAATTTAAACCCATCTGCTAACCACTAACAACTAGCCACTAACAACTTGAAAGGAGCTGTCGCGATGCGACAGCTCCTTTTTTCACCGCCTCAACATGCGGTATTTGAATTTGATTCGTTTCAGGCCCGTGGCTTTCCAGAAGTTGCGGGCCATTTTTTCGGAAATGATGTAGAATGCCGGGATGAGGAGCAACCCGCAGAGGGTTGCAAAGGTCATGCCGCCGACGACGGCAACGCCCATGCCGCAGCGGGCTCCGGCACCGGCCCCGCTGGCAAAAGCTAGGGGCAGGCAGCCGATGATGGCCGTAAAGGCGGTCATCAGGATTGGCCGCAAGCGCAGTTTAGAAGCGATGACGACGGCTTCCATGGGATCGATGCCTTTATCGACACGCTCTTTCGCGAATTCGACGATCAGGATGGCATTCTTGGCTGCCAGGCCGATAATCATGATGACGCCAATCTGCATATAGACGCTGTTCAAAAAGCCGCTGGCGTTGGCATTGAACAAGGTTGCCAGCTGGCGGATGATGTATTCCGAACCGACGGCACCAAAAATACCGGTCGGCACGGTGAACAAGACGGCGAACGGCATGGACCAGCTTTCATAGAGAGCTGCCAGGCAGAGGAAGGCAAAGACCAGGGCCATGATTAAAATTTTCATCGTCGAGCTGGAGGAACTATTTTCTTCACGGCTCTGCCCGGACCATTCGATGGTCATCCCTGACGGCATGACGCTCTTAGCCGCTTCCTCAGCGGCCGCCATAGCTTCGCCGGAGCTGTAGCCGCTGGCAGCACTGCCTTGAATCGTGACGCTGCGGACCCCGTTAAAGCGGGTAATCGACGACGGGCCCGTCGTCATGGAACTGGTCAGCAGGGTATCGAGAGGAACCATTTTCCCCGACGACGATTTGACGGAAATGAATTTCAGGCTGTCTGCCTGAGAGCGGTACGATGTATCCGCCTGAACGATGACCTTATAGGACCGGCCGAACTGGGTAAAGTCGTTGACGGAAGAACCGCCGAAGTTTGCCTGCAGCGCCGTGAAGACGTCGGACAACTCAATACCCAGATTCTTGATCTTTTCACGGTCTACCGTATAGGCGACACTCGGTGTATTCGTGGCATAGCTCGTGCGGACGCCGGACAGTTCCGGACGCTGTGAGCAGGCGGCGACGACCTGCGTGGCAGCATTGCCTAATTCCGTATCGGACAGGCCGGTATTATCCTGGAGCTGCATGGTCCAGCCACCTTCCATCCCCATACCGGGAAGGGAAGACGGATTGAAGGCCGCTACTTTGGCTTCCGGATGATTGGGAACGACCGTTTTATTGAACTTCGCAATGATAGAATCGGCACTGAGGTCGTTCGAAGTGCGGTCATCCCAGTTATCCAAAGCGACATAGAGATTACCGGAATTCGAGGTGGACCCGCCGGCATGGGTCATGACGTCTTTGACGCCGGGAATCTTGCGCGTTTCGTCAGCCGCGGCATCGATGGTCTTGATGGTTTGGTTCAGTGAAGTCCCTTCCGGCATGGTGATGCTGGCCATGAAGAACCCTTGGTCTTCATCGGGGACGAATGTCGACGGCAGGACCTTGTAGCAGATGCCCATGAGTCCGGTGACCAGGATGAGGAAGACGGCAGCGTATTTCAAGTGATGAATCATCCAGCCTACTTTACCCGTGTAACGGTCTTTGAAACGGTCAAAAATCCGGTTGAACCCGCGGAAGAAAGCGCCCAGCGGACCGCCCTGGATACTCTTGTCGTTCGGTTTCAAAAGGACGCCGCACAGGGCCGGTGTCAACGTCAGGGCGACAAAGGCCGAAATGACGACGGAAATGGTAATGGTTACGGCGAACTGTTTATAGAGGACGCCGGTGACACCGCCGATAAAGGCGACCGGGATGAAGATGGAAGCCAGGACGGCTGTCGTCGCGATAATCGGACCTTGTACTTCTTTCATCGCGGCTTCGGTGGCGTCTTTGGCTGATAGCTTATCCTTGGACATATGCTCTTCGACGTTTTCGATGACGACAATCGCATCGTCGACGACCAGCCCGATGGCCAGGACCATAGCGAACAAGGTCAGTGTATTGATGGTAAAATCGAGGACCTTAAAGGAAGCAAAGGTTCCGACGATAGACACCGGTACGGCCAGGACCGGGATGAGCGTTGTCCGCCATTTCTGCAGAAAGACAAAGACGACGAGGATGACCAGGAGCAGCGATTCGACGAAGGTCGTCTTGACTTCGTTGATAGACGCCGTAATGAAGTTGGTATTATCCATGACAATCGTGTAGTCTAAGTCTGGCGGGAAGGTTTCCTTTGCTTCTTCCAGGACCTTCTTGACTTCTGTAATCGTATCCAGGGCATTGGCATCACTGGACAACTGGATGCCGAACCCGATACCGTTTTTCCCGTTGATCTTGGAGTTGCTGCTTTCGTTCTGTGTCCCCGTCTGAATGTTGGCGACATCCTTAAGGTAGACGAACTGGCCATTCGAGGCGGATTTCAAGATGATATTGCCGAACTGTTCCGGTGTCGAAAGCTGACCTTCGACCTTGGCGCTATACTGCTTTTCCTGCGTCGACGGAGCCGGCAGGCTGCCAATCGTACCAGCCGGTGCCGATTGGTTCTGTTCTTTGATAGCCGAAATGACGTCCGATACGGTCAGGCCGCGTTCGGCCAGTTTTTCCGGATTGAGCCAGACGCGCATGGCGTAGCTGGAGCCGAAGGTATTGACGTTGCCGACGCCGTCGATACGTTGGATTTTATCCAGCAGGTAGATGTCTGCATAATTCTTGAGGAACGCCTGGTCATACGTGCCGTTCGGCGAATAGATATTGGCCATGAGGACCATGTCGCCAGAGGACTTGCGGACAGTCAGCCCCTGCGTCTGAACGTCACTAGGCAGGCTGTTCTTGGCCAGGTTGGCGTCGTTCTGGACGTTGATGGAGTCCGTATTGCCATCGCTGTCCAGACTGAAGACGACAGACAGACTGTACGAACCGTCATTGCTCGACGTCGATGACATGTAAGACATATCGTCGACCCCTTTGAGTTGGTCTTCAATGACCTGGGCGACCGTCTGATTGACGATAGTCGCATTCGCGCCGGTATAAGTCGTACTCAGGCTGACCGTCGGCGGCGAAATCTGAGGATATTGGGCGATAGGCAGGGATAAAAGGGACAGTCCCCCTAAAATAACGATGATGATGGAAATAACGATGGCAAAAATCGGCCGTCGGATAAAGAAACTAGACATGACGCGCCTCCTTATTTAGCCGTGAGCGATACAGATGAAGTGGAATTGGACGAATCAGTTGCAGTCATCGATAAGCCCAGTTCATCAGGGGTCGTCATCGTGACATCCAGATCCTGGCCTTCTTTCAAGTTGCTCAGGCCTTCAACAACGACGACATCGTCCTTGTCGAGGCCGCTCTTGACAATATAGTAGCTGCCGACCTGATCGCCCAAGGTGACGACGCGGGCAACGGATTTATTATCGGAGCCGACGACGATGACAAAGGACTGGTCCAGTACCTGCTGGACTGCACGCTGAGGCACGAGGATGGCATCCTTCAAAGGCTGGCCTTCCATGGTGACACGGGCGAACATCCCTGGAAGGAGAACGCCGTCTGCATTATTGAAGAGGGCTTTGACCGTAATCGTACCGGTGCTGTCCGATACTTCCCGGTCGAATTGATACGTCGTCGAGACTTCATCATATTTCTTGCCATTGCTCAAGGTCAGCGTGGCTGTCGGCGGCGTGTGATCTTCCTCATCGTTGTTGTCCTTATTGTTGGCCGTGCGGAAGTTCAAGAATTCATTTTCACTGATGGAGAACTGGACGTAAATGGGGTTGATAGACCCGACCGATACCAGCGCCGTATTGCCTGCCGTGACATAGGTCCCGTTCGGGACATCATCGACAGAGAGCTTGCCGGAAATAGGTGCCCGGATAATGGTATCGTCTAAGTTTTCCTGAGCTTTCTGCAAGAGAGCATTAGCATCGTCATAGCTCGACTGATTGCTGTCTACCGTGGCCTGCTGGTTGGTCAGGGTTTGTTCTGCAACGGCACCGGAGGCAGCCAGCTGCTGGTAGCGGTTCAAATCGACGAGGGAGTTGGTCAGTGTCGTCCGGGCTTTGTCGGCATTTGACTTGGCCGAGAGGACTTCCGATTCATACTGACGGTCGTCTATCTTGTACAACGGCTGACCTTTTTCAACAGGGTCGCCGGAAGTGAAATATTTCTCGACGATTTCTCCGGATACGCGGGGCTTGATGGTAACGGCATTGGTCGATTTAATCTGGCCGGAATAGTCGTGGCTCACCGCCGTATCCTGTTGGATGACTTTCATCGCTTTGACCGAGACGGCGGCGCTCTTCGTCTGTGTGGTACTGCCGCATCCGGCAGCCAGCAGTGAGACAGCCAGCAGCCCGGCCATCATACTAATGAGAAATGTTCTTTTTCCATAACGTATCATATGCATGATTCCTTTCTCTACGACATGTTTTAACTCATAATATAAGTGTATCATGGAAAAGAAAAAGGCAACATGCCTAAAGCTTAAAAATTAGGTGTCGCCTTTTTTTCAGTATACTGCAAAATATGTATATTATATGTTAATTATATGACGATTTAGGCGTTACGCGATTTTATTGCCATTGGCTACCAGCTTGAAGCGCAGTCCCAGGACTTCGGCAGCCCGCTTGCACATGAGCATGCGCTGAGAAAAAATTTCAAAATAATCGATCATGGAGCAAATGGATTCATCGAGCTCGATATTCAGCACAATGACTTTCTTATGCGTATCGACGTGAAGCTTCGAGGACAAAGCGGCGTAATTGACGCGGTCGTGTTTATCGAAGGTTTCCGGCACGGTATTGCGGACGCGGTCCCGGCGGACATCGCTCTTATCGGCCAGAATCAGGGCAGCCGAAATGGGGTCGAAAGCAATGCCGCTCCGTTCATCGTGCTGGCCGATTGCCGAAATGATAGCGGCAATATCTTCTGGCGGTGCACCCCAGTCGCGCAGAAACTGGAAGGCCATGAGAGCTCCGGTATGTGCATGGTCTACGCGGTTGACACTATTTCCCAAATCATGCATATAGCCGGCAATGCGTACCAATTCTACCGTATGGGCATCATATCCGAGTTTTTTCAAAATCTTGCCGGCCGTTACTGCGACTTTTGCCGTATGTTTTTGCGAATGGTCCGTATATCCCAAGGCATCGAGAACCTTGTTGCCTTGTTCTAAATATACATTCAGTTCCTTGGCATGGGCAATATTTTCATAAGTCAGTTTTTTCATGCTATCATTCCTTTTCTATGCTAGTTCTTTCAGCATAACAAAGGAAGGTATAAACTATGTAAATGTTCTATAAAATTTGCGTTGCTGTACAAATATCTAATTACATTATATAATAAATTATACCAGATCGATGAAGTTTTATCGTTTGGGGTAAGGTGGACACGTTTCTCACCTGTCTTTCTAAAATGCATATTACTTCATCAGAATCATTGTATTATATTTTTTTGTTGAAATTATAGATTTTAAGAAAGTGAGGTGAAGCAGGCATTCCTCTTTGACCGAAGAGAAATGTCCGCGTTTAGATGAACGAAATCATGAAAGCTTTGTTACAACGCCGCAGTATCCGCAGCTATGAAGACAAAATGGTTCCGGATGAATTGATTGAAGAAGTCGTCCAGGCCGGGCTTTATGCACCGAGCAGCATGGGGCGGCAAAACGCGAAAATCATCGTCATCACCAATAAAGCCCTGCGCGACGAATTATCTGCACTGAACAACCAGATTGGCGGCTGGCCGGAAGGCAATGATCCTTTTTACGGTGCGCCCGTCGTCCTCCTCGTCCTCGGCAAGAAAGGGGACGGCAAAGAAAAATATGACGGCAGCCTGGTCATGGGCAACCTCATGCTGGCTGCGTATGCTTTGGGATTAGGAAGCTGCTGGATCCATCGCGCCAAAGAAGAAATGACTACGCCTTTAGGGAAGAAAATTCTTGATCAGGCCGGCCTCTCGGCAGACGAATGGGAAGGCGTCGGCCACTGTATCCTGGGATATCCGAAGGGAGATATACCTGCGGCTGCGCCGCGGAAAGCAGACCGCGTCTACTATATCCGCTGATTCCACTGGGGAGGCAGTATCAGGTTTTCCAGGCGTCCCCTTGGCTCTGTGCCGGGAGGCATGGTTACTTTAACGAGACTAAGTTACTTCAAAGTGGCTACTTGTATTCTCAGGGGAATTCCCGTATGATGAATTGGAAATAAATTTCAATTTCTGATTCATTGAATAATACGAGGAGGTCTTTGTATGGATGCCATGTTTCATCGTAGTAGTATCCGGAAATTCCAGAACCGTCCGGTTGAAGAAGCTAAGATAAGAGAGATATTAAAAGCGGCAATGCAAGCCCCGTCTGCCGGAAATCAGCAGCCTTGGGAATTTTATATCGTTACGGATGAAGCGCGGAAGAAAGCGTTGTCTCAGGTCAGCCCTTATGCAGGCTGTGCGGCGCAGGCCCCGGCTGTTATCATTACGGCGTATCGTACACAGGGAGCCACTTTTCCCGTCTATGCCCAGATTGATACGGCCATTGCCGAAACCTTTTTATGGCTGGCTGCCGATGCCGCTGGTTTAGGTGGGGTATGGCTCGGTATTGCTCCGCAGGAAGAACGGATGACCCAGGTTGAAGCTATCCTGGACCTGCCGCGGGACCAGCGGGCTTTTGCGTTGTTCCCCATCGGCTATCCGGCGGAAACGAAAGCTCATGAAGACCGGTTCGACCCCAGCCGCATCCACTTTATCTAAAGGCATTTCAGGTCGGAAAGGTTACCAGTTCGATAAGACTGCCCCAGGGTGTCTCGATATAGGCCCAGCCTTGATGGAGGTAGTGCCGGCTGGCACGGCCCGTCTGAGAATCATAGACCGGATAGGCGTATCCTCCGGCAGCTTCGACGTCATGGACAGCCTGCGCTAAATCGTCGACATAGATGGCAAAATGGGTGATACCGTAATCATAACTGTGTGGAGATGACTGGTGCGGCGTGTTATCATATTGGAATAATTCCAGATTGGATCCGCCGAGATTCAGCAGGCGGCGCCATACCATACGGCCGTTGCGGGGCATCCCGAAGATGGCTTCTGCATCAGGCCCCTGGACCGGCGGATAAGCCGGCGTCTGGCCATCGAACAGGATTTCAGCCTGGAAGGCTTGCTCAAAGAAACGGGTAGCAGCGGCTACATCAGGTACGGTCAAGGTGACGTGTTCGATTCCTTTTGTTTTCATCGTATATTTCCTCCCTTAAAATCATATAAATAAGCCTTTAATCGCTGGTCGCATAGGATATGCGGCCAGCTTTTTGTGCTGCCCCGGAAACTTCCCGTTTGTCCATCCAGACGGATATGCGGACCAGCCCTAAAGCCAGGAAAACCATTACGGCAGCGACTAACGGCGTAGCTGATAAACCAATGTTGTCGATGGCTAGTCCCCCTAGCCCTGCACCGACAAAGATGCCGCCATTGAACGATGCAATATTTAAGGCCGAGGCCAAGTCCATCGCTTCCGGTACGTGACGTTTGGCTAAGAGCATGACATAAGACTGGAGAGCAGGGATGCTCATGAAGGCCAGCAAGCCCATGCCTGCGATGGCAGCGATACCGGGAAGAGTATAGGGGACAGCCAGGTAAAAGCCGAGGAACATCAGTCCCTGGGCCAGGAAGATACCCGTCAGGCTTTTCAGGGGATGGCCATTGCCCAAACGGCCGCCTACATAGTTGCCGATGGCAATGGTAACGCCATATAAGACCAGAACTGCGCTGACGCTTTCGGCGGAAATACCGGTGATGTGTTGCAGAATAGGCGAAAGATACGTAAAACTAGCAAAGGTACTGCCATAGCCCAAAATGGTTACGGCCAGCATGAGCAGAACATGCGGATGCGTTACTAAGCGCAGCTGGGCCCGGAGGGTAGCCGGCTTTTCCTTAGCCTGTTCCTGGGCCGGAATGGCAGCATGATTCAGCCCATAGGCAATCAGACCGATAGCGGCGATGGCAAAGAAGGGAATGCGCCAGCCGAATATCCCGCTGATGTACGTCCCTAACGGGGCCGCGAAAGCCGTTGCAACCGTAAAGCCGCCGAAAATGAATGCAATGGCACTGGCTGCTTTTTCAGGCGCTACCAGGCTGACGGCAATCGAGGAAGCCAAAGAGAAAAAGAGACCGTGGGCAGAAGCCGATACGATACGGCCAGCTAGAAGCATGGGAAAACTAGTGGCCATACCGGTGAAGAGATGACCTATGATAAAAAGAAAGATGGAAGCCAGGACAACCCGCTTCTTATCAATACGGGCTGTCAGGGACGTCAGGATGACCCCGCCGATGGCTACGCCCAAAGCATAGAGCGAGACGATTTCCCCTGCCGTTGAGGTGGATACATTGAACTCGCCGGCTACCAGTGGCAAGACGCCGACTCCAATAAATTCGGTAATGCCAATTCCAAAAAACGTAGTAGCTAATGCAAAGAGCGCAAAAGTTACGCGATTCATACTTTTCATGATGATTCCTCCTGTTTGAGTTGATTGTTTCTGTTGATGTGGCTAGTATACCGGGAAGAAAGGGTTTTGAAAAGTACGCACTATTTTGTGGGATAGGCACCAAAAAGTATGAATTGCGCTGCTATGCGCTGGAAGAGAATCCACTTTTTTGCGACGCTGTCTTTAAGTGACAGCGTTTTTTTATTGGGAAAAGCGATTTATTTTTACTCATATACTATATCAAAGAATATATGTAAAAATAATATTGAAAATAAATATCAGTTGTGCTATTATGGTGAAGAAATGATAAATATTATCATAAAAACTATAAAATCATAAAAGAAAGAAGGAGTACCATGAACAAAGCTAAAAAATTATGTGCTGTGCTGACAACGATGGCAATGGTTGGTGGAGTAGTCATGGTTGGCGCTGCTGATTATGTTGCCGATGGTTCTTATTTGAATATAGGTGGAACCGGTACGAATTCAGAAGGGGCTACTTCGACAACAGCCCGTGTCGATGCACGGGCCGGTGCCTCCATTTTAGTCACGTCCAAGGCTTCCGGTGACGACAATCCTTATGGGACAGGCAACCATCCCTCGAATTTAGGGGATGGAACCGATGTAGCCAAAATTGTCGTACATAATGCGCGGACTGATATCGGCTTAGACACGTATGCCTCTAAAACAGGAACGGCAATCGGTGCCTATGCTAAATCAAACGGTGTCCAATCCGCTGCCTTGGGATATAAAGCGGAAGTCACAAGAAGTGCCAGCAATAGTGTAGCGCTGGGTTCTAATAGTGTAGCCGATGAAGCGAATACGATATCGGTCGGATCCAGCAGTTTGGAACGGCGCATTACCCACGTTGCCGACGGGATCAGTACCACCGATGCGGCCACGGTAGGGCAGTTACAGCGTACGGCTTCTTCGATTCAGCAGAATGTTACTTACTTGGGTAACGAAATCGACCAGGTCGGTGCTATTTCAGCGGCTTTAGCCGGACTGCATCCGTTACAATCTTCCAAGGGCTTTGAAATTTCGGCCGCTGGTGGTGCCTATGATGGAAAACAGGCTATGGCATTAGGCGGTTTCTATCACGCCAATCCCGATGTCATGGTTTCGTTTAGCGGGGCTACTTCTTTTGGCAGTGAACATAAAACGGCGGGAAATGTCGGTCTTACATTCCGTGTGGGTCCTAAAGAAACAAGCCGGCTGGCAGATAACCAGGATACTACAGGCATAACGGAATTGGCACAGCGGCTTGACCTGTTGAATCAAAAAGTAGAACAGTTAGAGCAGGAAAATAAAGCGTTAAAACAGCAAATGGCACAAGGAAAATAGACTGCCAATAGCTTGAGGTCTGCGCCTTTCTTCAGTCTCTGTTTTTGGTATTTCGTTTCAGTACTATTAGCTTTTTCTTTGTTACTGATAGTTGATTTTATTCCTTATTCAGTATATAATTATTTTATAAGTAAATAGTAAGCAAGTGACGAGTGTATGCCATAAAGGCGCACGTTATAGTATATTGAATGGTACTATACGTGTGCCTTTTTTTGCGTACGTTCCCATTCGATGGATTATTTTGAACAGGAGGAACGCTTATGTGGACATGCATTACAGAATATTATTTTGAAGGGCCTGGTTATGAAATCCTTACCTTGAGGCAATGCCTGAATCAAATCATTCATCGGGCATCAGAACGGACTCCCGATGATAAGACAATAACCAATACATATGGCAAACGCGGACTTGCCCATATCTGGCAAGCGCTGGGGAAGCCGGACGGCGTTTGGTACGATGGAGCCCTCATCCATCGTATCCAGGCCGGAGACTGCCAGCTTTTGCGGAATGGGAAATGGGCCATGGCCCTGCAGGTCTGGAATGGGAATTGCTGGGACCTTTGGGATACCCTGCTGCGGAAATGGGCACCCCATTGCCGCTATTATTATTTGACCTGTGGCGAGGTCGTCGAATCGAATGATATCAAGCGGAAATATTTTTCCTGGGATTATGTGATGCAAATCAGATTTTCACCGCAGACACCGGAAAAGATACGAACGTTTTTTGAGCCTTATGCAACCTACCGATTTCCAGATTCCGAACTAGGGCATGGTAAGTTAGAGGCACGATATAGCTATTGGCATCAGCCAGAACTGAAACAGTTGTTATTAAAACTCAATCCGGGACCCGATTTAGCAATGGACGATTTTCTGGATCGATTTTCCCAAGAAATGCACTTATCGGGATTGCGGATGTGTTATGATACGTATATTTATATTCGCCCGGTTCATTATGTGGAACGGAGGCCTCCGTTTTATACGATTCCTGCATTGGAAAAAATGCGGAAACAGGGCTTGATTGATTGAACAGGAGGTTATATTATGTCGAATACTTGTTTTACCCAATACTATTTTGAAGGTCCTGATGATGAAATCCGGAACTTGGGGGATCAGTTATTGTGGACCTTTGCGCAGCATCCCTTCGAAGAAGCCGATGAAGAGGATACGTGTTTAAGTCCTATAGAGTATGAACAGCACTTCATGCATATTGTAAAGGCGCTGGGGATGCCGTTTGTCTTTGATCCCCGGGGATTTGTTCAGACCCGGATTACGGAAAGCGCTTACCATCAGCTTCCCAAAAGGCAGCTGTCCCTGCATTTTAGCACCGAATCGGCTTGGGGCCCAGCCGAAGATATATGGAACTATGCCCTCAAAAAATGGGCACCTCACAGCCGATATTATTACTATGCCGAAGAAATTGGCAACGCCGGGGTCTGGACGAATGACCTGGAAGGGAAATATTTCCCCTGGGATTACGTCATCTATGCTAATCTTTCTGAAAAGATGCCGCCCATCATCCGCCAGGCGCTGAGTAAAAATTGCATTGTTCCTGAAATAAAAGATTACTATCATAAATATTGTACCTATTGGAAGGAAGCAGAGCTGCGAAAGGCTTTGCTGACATTCCTGCCATATCCAGAATGGAGTACTGCGGATTTATTTTATGTAATTGATAAAGATATGACCCGTTGTATGAAGAAACTGGATTCCTGGATCCGCTTTTACCGGGTTCGCCGTTTCGCCTGATAAAAAATCAAAAAGCGTATGCCTTACGGTATACGCTTTTTCAAGGATATATCCCCATCAAGCAAGCGAAGAAATCGCATAAGAAAATATGTTCGACGAAACGAAAATTACTTCAACGAACATATTTTCTTTTTTACCATGCTTATGGCTATCTTTTTTATCAGTGCCTTTTAAAGGCGTTTTCTAAAATTTCATGAGTTATTACATGGAGAGGATGTTTAATTTTCCTTAAATTGGCAAATTCAGCAGGAACGTTTGTTGCATCTTGTCTTTTCTCATAGTACAATAGTAAACAAAGGAGGTGCCGCATATGTATTTACGGAAACGAGGTAAGAAATGGTATTATACGATTGAAGTCCCGACGGAAGACGGACAGGGAAGACAGCGTGAAGAACGCGTCGGCGGTACTTCATATGCTCAGGCTGCCAAAGCCTACCGGCAGGCCATGAAGGCCCTCGACGAAAAGGCGGAACTGCCGGAAAAACCGGAAATCAAGGTCATGGATTTTCTGTCGGAATGGCTGGAAAAGGACGTGCGCATTAATTTGGGTCCCAATACGTATGATTCCTATGCAGGTATCATCAAATGGCATATTGGTGCTCGTTTTGGCAATGATAATCTGGAGGCGTTGACGACGGCGGAAATCCAGGACTGGATTAACAGTTTGAAACAGGATGGCTATTCCCGGTCGACGGTCAAGTCGATTTTTACGGTTTTTAATGATGCCATGCGCTGGGCTGTCTCCAACCGCCAATACATTGAAACAAACCCTATGGCCAACGTCAAGATGCCGAAATTCGACGTTCCCCGGAAAAAGCCAGTCATCTTTTCACATCAGCAAATCCAGATTATTTTCCACGCCTTTCCCGTAGGTCATAAATATTACGCACCCTGCATGATTGCGTATTGCACCGGTCTGCGTGTCGGCGAATGTCTGGCCTTGCAATGGTCCCATATAGATATGGAAAATCGCACGATTTCCGTAGACAGTACGTTATATGATAAAAAAGGAACCCCCGTTTGCAAGGCGACGCCTAAGACGAAGTCATCCGTCCGGACGATTCCTTTTAATGAAACTTTATACCACGCTTTGCTCCGCCATAAAGCCCAGCAGGCGAAGAACCACCGTCTCTACGGCGACGACTACGTAGAAAGTGATTTCGTCTGTACCCGTGAAGACGGCCGCCCCATGAATAGTAATGACATGCGCTACTTTAATATGTGGTGTAAAAAAGAATTTGGCGGTGGTAGTTTCCATTCCTTCCGCCATACCCATGCGACAATGATGCTGGAGAACAACATCGAGCTGGACTACGTTTCTAAACGATTGGGTCATTCTTCGATTGCTACGACTGCCAATATCTACGATACGATTACCGATAAGCGCAATAAAGCAGCTATGAAAAAACTCGATTCGATTTTGTGAAATCATGGCGGCAAACGCGGCGGCAAAATATGGTGTATTTAGCATAAATACTTAACTTTCCGATAATTAATACTTATCGGAATAATATAACAAGATTCAAAAATAATAGAGAAAGAAGACCTTCCATTATGTCTCCTCAAATCACTACCTATAGCGGAAAAATCTTTGATATCACTCACCCCAATCCGGACAGCATCTGCATTGAAGATATTGCCCACGCTTTATCGCTCATCTGCCGGGGCAATGGTCATGTAACAACGTTTTATTCTGTAGGACAGCACTGCTTGCAATGCGCTAAAGAAGCACAGGCCCGCAAGCTGCCGTCCCGCCTGGTACTGGCGGCTTTGCTGCACGACGCCACAGAATGTTATATGTCGGATGTTCCCCGGCCGATAAAGCAGCTCATGCCGATATATCGACAGACAGAAGAAGGACTGCTAGCCCTGATTTATCAAAAATTCTTAGGGCAGCCCTTGAATGAAGCCGAAACCCGGCTGCTCAAAGGCATCGACGATGATTTTCTCTGGTATGATCTGACGTATCTCTTGCAGGACCAGCCCCAAGGCCAGCCGCCACAGGTACACTGCGTCCCCGATTACCGGCCGCGGCCATTTGCCGATGTAGAACGCGAATATTTGTCATTTTATGCAGCTTGTCAGGAGGCGATATGATGGATATTGCCATTGTTACTGGCGCTTCATCCGGGCTGGGGCGGGAATATGCGAAACTGTTAGACCGCGAAGGGATGGATGAAATTTGGCTCGTAGCCCGGCGCCGTCCTCCGATGGAATCGCTGGCAGACGAATTGACGACACCTTGCTGCATTTATCCCCTGGACTTAACGGCTCCCGCTTCCTTCGAGACCTTACAGCAGCAGTTAGCCGAAAAGAAGGGGACAGTCCGCTACTTGATCCATGCTGCGGGCTTCGGCAAAATGGGCGCCGTTTCGACGGTCCCGGCGGGTGTCCTGGAAAATATGATCGACCTCAACGACCGAGCTGCAGTCAGCCTGGTCCAAACCGTACTGCCTTATTGCCATGCCGGCAGCCACCTGGTGCAGATTTGTTCCTGTGCCGCTTTCCTGCCCATTCCGGAATTGGCCGTCTATGCTGCCACGAAAGCATTTCTCCTGCGCTACAGCCGGGCTCTGGCAGCCGAACTGGCTCCGAAAGGCATCCTCGTTTCGGCGGTCTGCCCGTATTGGGTCAAAGATACGGAATTCATTCCGACTGCCAGCCAGACTGATACCAAACGGCAGTT
This sequence comes from Megasphaera jansseni, assembly GCF_047974155.1. Lineage (NCBI taxonomy): Bacteria > Bacillati > Bacillota > Negativicutes > Veillonellales > Veillonellaceae > Megasphaera > Megasphaera jansseni. The sequence goes on from NZ_JBHYRR010000008.1 coordinate 27,908, forward strand.
CCGCCATTATCCCCTGGCGGGGACGAAAGAGGCTGTTGCCCGCCGTTCTTTCCAAGCCATAAAGCAAGGCCGAGTCGTCATCACGCCGGATGTCGTCTCGACCTTGCTTCGCTTTCTATCGGGGTGGATCCCCCAGGATATTCTTTTGTACGGCAGCCGTTGGTTCCGCTAACGCCTTACAGGCCGATGGACTTCAGCGCTTGGTCCAGGTCCCCAATAATATCATCCGGGTCTTCCAGACCGATGCTGAAACGGATGAAACCTTTCCGGAATTTTTCCGGGTAGAGGTTGATGCGTTCATCGTAGCTGGGCTGCGGGAAAATCAGGCTTTCATCGTGACCGAGGGAGACGGCGAAGGTGACGACTTTCAAGGCGGCGCAGAATCGTTCTACCGCTTTGTCGTCGGCAGCGATGCCGAAGGAAATGACGCCGCCATAGCCGTTTTTCATCTGTTTCTTGGCCAGCTCATGACCGGGGTTGCTCGGCAGGCCAGGATAGGAAACAAAGGTGACGTTTGGGCGCTGTTCCAGCCATTCGGCAATTTTCTGCGTCGAAGTATTGATGCGTTCCATCCGCAAGGGGAAGGTCACGGCACCGCGGAAAATCTGCCAGGCATTGAACGGACTGATAACGGACCCGACATTGACCTGCGCTTCGTAACGAATCCGGTCCATGGTCGTCAGATCATTGGAAATGATGGCCCCGCCCTGGGCGTCGCCATGGCCATTGATATACTTGGTCAGCGATTCGATGACGAAATCGGCACCTAAGTCCAGCGGCCGCTGATTCAGGGGCGACGCAAAGGTATTGTCGACCGATAAGACCGCCCCGTTTTCGTGGGCGATTTTGGCAATTGCTGCGATATCTGAAATACCGTCAGTCGGATTATCCGGCGTTTCGACGTGAACCAGACGTGTCCCCGGCGTAATCGCTTTTTTGACAGCTTCCAGGTCAGTCATATCGACCATGACCGTTTCGACGCCGAATTTTCGATTGAATAATTCATGGAAAAGACGATAAACCGCCATGTAACTGACTTTAGGATAGACGACGCGGTCACCGGTCTTGAGCAGCGTCCAGAACAGGGCATGGAGGGCTGCGACACCGCTTCCCAGGACGATGGCATCATCGGCTCCGTGGAGAGCGGCTACTTTTTCTTCCAGCCAATGCTGATTCGGATTGCCGTTACGGGCATACATCAGCAGGTCTGTCGACGAGTAATTGACTTTGGACAGGTCATCCGGCAGTTTATAACTGTTGGCCATATGCAGTGGCCGGCGGACGGCGCCGGTTTCGGCATCATAGCCGACACCGGTATGGACGGCCTGCGTTGAAATATCATACCCCTTGAACTTGTTTTCTTTTTTAGCCATAAAAAATCCCCCTTATGGTGTCAATAAATAATGTACAAGTATATTATATAATATATTTTCCCAAATGCCAAAGCTTTTTGTTTTCTGAAATCGAACTGACTTTTTGACTTTTGCGAAAATCGTCGTATAATAGAACTATACAAAGAAACAGCGCCGTTTCAATTGTTTAATTTTGTAGGAGATGATTGGTATGAGTAAGTTAACCCATCGTATCGAAAAGAAGGCTGTCGAAATCCTGGTCGACCGCATCATGGCTGAGCACAATCCGGCAGCCCGTAAAAAAACATTGAAACGCTTATCTTATGTCATGCAGCATCTGTTTGGCGACCTTTTTGAAAAAGAATCCTTTGATGATGCGCGCAAACTGATCGATGAAGGCGGTAAATGGTTCCGATTCCTGAATACGGCCTTAGATACCCTGGACCCGCATGTTGTTAAGACGGCCGTCATGGATCTGGGCTTTGAAGCTGGTTTTTACGGACTGCGCACGCGGGATGCTGCCAAGGCGAAATATCACTGCAATATCCCCTGGGCCATCCTTTTCGACCCGACCAGTGCCTGCAACCTGCATTGCATTGGCTGCTGGGCTGCTGAATACGGACATACATTGAACCTGTCGTTCGACGTCATGGATAAAATTGTCCGCGAAGGCAAAGCTTTAGGATGTCATTTTTATCTGCTCACAGGTGGCGAACCGCTCGTACGCAAGGCCGATATCCTGCGCTTGTGCCGGAAACATCCGGATTGTGAATTCCATGCTTTTACCAACGGGACACTCATCGACGACGCCTTCTGCGACGAAGTCACGAAAGTCGGCAACCTCAGTTTCTCCCTCAGCATTGAAGGATTCCGCGAAGTCAACGACAGCCGCCGCGGTGAAGGCGATTTCGACAAGGTCATGCACGCCATGGACCTGCTGCGCAAACACGGCATCGTCTTCGGGACGTCGATTTGCTATACCCGGAAAAACATCAACACGGTTACGTCCGATGAATTTCTGGACCTGCTCATCAAGAAAGGGGTATGGTTCACCTGGTACTTCCATTACATGCCGGTTGGCAATGATGCCTCGCCGGATCTGCTGCCGACTCAGGAACAGCGGGCCTATATGGTACGCCGGGTCCGTGAAATCCGCAGCGTAAAAGGGGGCAAGCCGATTTTCGCCATCGACTTCCAGAACGATGGTCAGTTCATCGACGGCTGTGTCGCCGGCGGCCGCAATTATTGCCACATTAACCCCAATGGGGATGTCGAACCGTGTGTCTTCATCCATTACTCCAGCGCCAATATCAATAAGCAGAGCCTGCTCTCGTGTCTGCAGCAGCCGCTCTTCAAAGAATATGCCAAAGGCCAGCCGTTCAACCACAACCACCTGCGTCCCTGCCCTATGTTGGAAAATCCGCAGTATTTAGCGGAAATGGTCAAACGCAGTGGGGCCAAATCGACAGATTTGCAGTCGCCGGAATCGGCAGAACACCTGTGTGCTAAATGCAAAGCCTATGCAGCGCAGTGGAAACCGACTGCCGATAAGTTATGGGCTGAAATCGAAGCCGATAAAGAAAAAGAAGCCGCGGAAAAGAAAGCCCATCAGCCTCAATCCGCCGCTCATTAGGAGGTATACCCCATGAATATCCAGATTTTCGGTACGAATAAGTGCTTTGACACAAAGAAAGCCATCCGCTATTTCAAAGAACGGAACATCAAGGTTCAATTCGTCGATTTAAAAGAAAAAGGCTTGAGCAAGGGCGAATATACCAAAGTCAAACAGGCTGTCGGCGGCCTCGATGCGCTGCTCAATCCCAAATGCAAGGACAAGGATGCCTTGGCTTTGATTCAATATGCTGTCGACGATGAAAAAGATGCCAAAGTACTGGCCAACCAGCAGGTCCTGAAGACGCCTATCGTCCGCAATGGGTCCAAGGCGACTGTAGGATATGCGCCGGATATCTGGAAAAGCTGGGAATGAGATTGACATAGGTTAAACGTTTGTGTATACTGTAAGCGTACACATTATTCCCAGTTTTCTATGATTGAGGTGTAACAAATGAAAGGTTCTTTAAAGAAATCTGTTATATTGGCTGGCGTAGCTTTGATGATAAGCAGTGTCTCCCTGGCAGCGAATACGTCGGATGGACGGTTCATTGGCATGCCGAATCCCATCGTGACGTATGATACCTATGAAAGCGCAGTCCATACCGCTGGTTTTACGCCGTTGTATTTGACTCGTGATGCTGGATATAGCTGCTATTATATTTCCCTGATTGGAAAACACACGGCAGACTTGGGATTCCAGAAATTAGGACAGCCAGAAACGACCGTTCGTGTCCGTACAATGCCTCAAAAGGTTGATACAACGGCCAAAGACATTTCCGGTGTCTATAGTGTGACCTGGAAAGACCAAGTCATCGATGGCCAGACCGTCAGCATGGCGAAAATCAGCGATACGTCTTATGTGGCACACTGGAAAGTCGGGGACTACCAGTTCTCCGCCCAGGCAAGCGGTATGAGTGCTACGGAATTCAAGGCGCTCTTGGAAAACAGCCTCGTCGATGACTCGGCTCATTATTTTGTAAAATCGTTGTAGTGGCTCGTGGCTCGTAAATACATAAATTTAATTTCATACGCTTTTTGAAAAGAGGATGTTGCATTATGCGTTTTTTGCTTAATGCAGCATCCTCTTTTGCGAACCACTAACCACTAAACACGAGCCACGAATCACTACTTACTCCGCGCAGCAGACGGGATAATACCGATGGCACAGAGAATCGTAAAGACGATGAACGCCTGCTGGATATGCTGGGCCAGCCAGACCGATGTCGCAGTGGCGCCGCTTTGCGATAAAATCAGGGTGATAATGGCCACACTGAGGACCTGACCGATGAGGCGGACCGTACTGACTACGGACGAAGCCGCCCCATAATATTTTGGGGTAACCGAACCCATGATGGCGTTGTTATTGGGAGCCGTGAACAGGGCAAAGCCGATGCCGATAATGACCAGGGCCATAGCGATGAGCCAGAAAAAGGGATAGGATACATTCACGGCTAAGAGGGAGAGTCCGACCGTAATCAAAATCATCCCTGAAGATGCCAGGACGGCCGGGTTGATACGATCCGACAGGGAACCCGTGACAGGGGATAAGAGGGCCATCAATATGGGCTGAATCAGTAAGACCATCCCCGTATCGCGGGCATTGAGTCCGGTAATGCGCTGTAAATAAATAGACAAGAGGAAGCTGATACCGAAGGTCGCACAATAATTCAGCATGGCAGCCAGACTGGAACAAGAAAAGACGCGATTGCCGGCGAAGATACGAACCGGCAGGACTGGACTTTTTCGATGCCATTCGCCATACAAGAATACCAGGAATAAAAGGATTCCTGCTGCTAAGATGTATTTGGCCAAAGGATGACTCGTTATTTCTGATAAGCCTACCATAATGGCAATCATAGCCAGAGCATATAACAGGCTGCCCGGTAAATCCAGACTGCCTTTTGCATTGACGATCCATTCTTCCTTCGTCATATTGCTGGCTGCAATCAGCCAGGCCAGGGCACAGATAAAGGCAATGAAGTAAAAAATCGTTTTCCAGCCCAAGTAATAGGTAAAAAAGCCACCCAGTACTGGTCCAAACGATAACCCGCAATACACGGCGGCAATCGTAAATCCCATGGCCCGTCCACGGCGTTCCGGCGGTGTTACTAAAGATACGATGGCCATACTGGTCGCAAAAATACTGGCACTGCCCAGACCTTGCAAGATGCGAAGTACAAACAGCCCATAGAGCGAAGTAACAAAATAAACGGCCAGTGACGAAACACAGAACAAGGATACGCCGAATAAAAAGATGTGGCGTTTGCCAATCCGGTCTGCAATCTTACTGATAGGCATGATGGTCACTGTTGAAGAAATCAGGAACAATTCGATGACCCAGCTGAGCTGGGCATCCGTCGCGCCATAGGCAGTACCAATCCCAGGCAGGGCCGTAGTCAGGGCGCTGCTGGTAAAAGGATTGATAAAAGATACCATCATGACGACGGCTAAAATCATATTTTCATAAGATAAAAATCGCTGCATGGCGAATAACCCTCCATAACATAATTAAGTAATAGATAAATGTTATTATACTGCCAGAGAAAATCATTCGCAAGAAGTAAATTTTTGAACTACTTTGACAGAGATAACTTGCTTATTAAAAAAAGTTGATTAACTCAACTATCAGGCCGATACCAATTCGAAAAAAACAGTATATCCGTAGTCATAATGTGTTATTCAGCCCGAGTAACCATAGATAATAGATTATGACAAGAGATCCAACAGATCTAGTCATTCCAGCGATTTAAATGACATCAAGATGCCAGGTCTGACTTTTAGTTCCCGAAGCCATTTAATAAGCCCGGTATTCGATTCCAGTCAGCCCATGATACGCTTAGCCATCGGTATTCAGTACATATAATAAGGAAATAATATGGAATGACCCAAGCGGCTATTAAAATTTTTGTTTGCCATGGTGACAGGGAGCCGGAAAAAGAAAAATAAAAAAGAAATTAGATGAAAAATACTTGCATAAGGCGTTTTGATGATGAGCGGTATAACGGGGTAGAAAGAAACACGCTATTACTTCCGATAACGTTAAATTATCGGCAGTAATAAAATGGGAGATTCTGGGAGCATCTGTAAAGCTTTATGAATGGCTTTATTAAGCCAATTATTAGATATCATGTTGTATTGTTAATATTCTTCAAATCTTGTCAAATCCCCTAAATTTTCATTTCAAAGTGGGAATTTTTGTGGGAAGTTCTTATAGGATGTTTTATTGGTCCAAGCTACTAAATTTTTATTTCAATGTGAGATGTTTTATAGGAAATTTTGATAATAGCATAATAGAAAAAATACCGCCGTAAATTAACTACGGCGGTATTTTAATTATGTATACTAAATCTACAGGCTCTAGCCACGGTACATTTCTTCTTCAACTCGTTCTCCAGCTCATCTTTCTTTTTACTGTGATCTTCGTCATCCCACCATGCCTGATAACGACCGTGAGTATCTTCAACTGCTTTTTCTAGGAACCAATTAATTTTTCCTGATACCTCAGTCTGGCGTTTCTGCTGGATAGTCTCTGTAGGTAGCGGATAGTAATTTTTTTCTAGCTGGACAGATAAATAGCCTGACCGCTAATCTTGTCAGTAGTCAGGCTGTTTTATCTCGTCTCATATACTATTATTATTGATTCTGCATCATAGACAAATATCGTTCTGTTCTCTTCAGAAATTCTTCCAGACTAAAATACCCGGCTGCCTTTAAAGCACATTTTCCATCGATATACAGGCATACTGCAGGGGTAGAAAAGATACCGCGCTGAGCAGACAGATTGGGGTATTCTTCTACTGAAATATAACGCATAGGCACTTCAGGATGCTGTTTTCCCCATGCGTTCAGTTTAGCTGCAACCGCTGCACAAGGTGCACAGGTAATGATTCCAAACTGTATGATCATGACTCTGTTTTCATGAACCAATTCTTCAATGTTTTCGTTTTTTGCAAGGTAGCGCATACCATCACCCTTTTCTTGTATTCAACGGCCCTATAGAAACTACTTATGCATTTTTGCCGACATCTGCCAGTGCTTTTTCAACGCCTCTTGCAAGCTGATCGGCACAGGACGTCGTTCTTATACCGCACTTATTTCCCTTGAGGAGATCAACGGCTCTCTGTGCGGAAGTACCTTCCAGAAGCTTTCCAATTGCAGCGGTATTACCGGGACATCCGCCGACAAAATGTACATGATACAGTTTTCCATCTTCTATGCTAAAATCAATTTCTTTTGAACAAATCCCCTGTGTTTTAACTTTGTAATTTTCCATCTTAAAAGCCTCCTTAAAGCATTTTCTGTATTTTTTTCTCCAGCACACTTTCTGGAGTTACGCCGATAACCTGATCCTTTTCGGCCATTCTGTCCACAACCGGACTCATTACTTTACATGGTCCGCACCAGTCCGCATAAAAATCAATCAGTACCCGCTTATCACTGTGAACTACTATCTCTTTAAAATTGTCTTGTAAAAGTATATTTCATGATTTTCTTCCCTTCTGGACTTGTGTTTTTCTTGGGACAAGCTTATTATAGTGTAGTACGGAAAACTTATCAAGTACGCAGTTTTTATTTATGTAGTCAGAAAAAACGGAGTATTGTCCGCTTTTTCTCACCACGATAAAAACAGAAAGGAGCTATTATGAAGACAGCAGATCCCTGCGCCTCAATCGGAGGACCTGGATGCGGACTAAAAAAAGTCCTGGATATTATCGGAGGAAAATGGAAAATTCTGATTCTGTGTTTGATGAACGAGAAGCATAAGATGCGTTATGGAGAAATCCGGCGCTCCGTTGTCGGCATTACGAATACCATGCTGGCTCAGTCGCTTAAAGAGATGGAAAAAGACGGGCTGGTTGACCGGCATCAATATAATGAAATGCCCGTAAGGGTAGAATACTCGCTCACCCCCAAAGCGCTAAGCCTGGTACCAATCCTAGTGGAACTGAAGGACTGGGGAATGAAAAACCTGTAACATATGTACAGCCCTATTCTATGATTCCGGAGGTACTTGCCATGGAAATACGAAACCTGAATACTTTTCTACGGGTCGCATCCCTGCAAAATTTCACCAAGGCTGCCAAAGAACTGGGTTATTCCCAATCCAATGTAAGCGCCCAGATTAAACAGCTGGAAGAGGAGCTGGCCCATCCGCTTTTTGACAGGATTGGTAAAAATATATTTCTTACCGCCTATGGCGAAGCACTGATTCCCTATGCACGGCAAATCATTTCGACGGCACTGGAAATGGAAACATTCATGAAATCAGAAGAAAATATAGACGGCACCATTCGTGTGGGTATGACCGATTCCTTGTCCGAACTCCTGCTGGATAATGCCCTGATTGCTTATCATCATCGCTTCCCTCATGTCCATATCGAGTTATGCATCGATTCCACCTCGTCTTTGTTGGACAAATTGAGCCATGGCCAGCTGGATACAGCCTGTCTCATCGGCAATGCCCTGCCGGATACGAGCTGGAATATCTGGAAATCCCGGGTGGTTCCTATTGTCATCGTAACCAATCCTAAGCATCCGCTGGCCCAAAAAGAAACGCTCTCTGATTCCGATTTGGAAGGGCAGGAATTCATCATGATGGAAGAAACGGCACCGTACACCCAACTATTCCGTAATTTTTTAGCAGAAAAGCAGGTGGAATGTCATTTCTTCCTGCAGATGCAGAGTGCCGACACTGCCCGCCGTCTCGTAGAACGGGAACCTTTTATCTCGGTCCTGCCCATATATACCGTCCAGTCCTCAATCAAGGCCGGACATTTATGTCAACTGTCTGTGCCCGGATGGTCTGAAGTCCAATATCTGCAAATGGTCTTAATCCATAGTAAGACCATGACCCCACAAATCAATGGATTCTTGGAAGAATTCGACAAGACCTTAGGAGAAATCCTGATGGCCCGTATGTCCTGAATCGTATGGTATATAATACCTGAACCCCTGTTTATACGACTGTCATGATAAAAAATGGATGCCCCTGTATTTTACAGGAGGCATCCATTTTTTGTGCTTGTATCTTTCTATGATTCTCATTATTCCACTAAATCTTGAATTTCTTTTTGAATCTTCTTCAGTTTATTTTCTGCTTCTATCCGTTTCTGTTGGAGCTTTTGGTACTGTTCTGCGATTTCTTTTTGTCGTTCCTCAGCCATGACTGGGATGCGGACCTTCTTCAAATTCTGAATGGAGAGACTCTGTACCTGCCCCCCTTTGGACCAGTATGAAAGTTCCTGTATTCCCAGTTTGCTTTGCAGATATAACAGCAGATATACTGGTTCAATAGCTGTGTGACGGCAGCGCAGGATATATATATTTTCTGTAGCCAGTATTTTTTGTGAACCCACGTTTTCGGCAATGGCTGATTTGAAAGGCATCAGTTTGGATAGCAGAACATCGCCAGATTGGATACAAGATTTCTCACCGCCACGAGGTAAGGCTTTCAGATACGGTAAATCCTGACGGATGGTTCCATTTTCCATATCTTGGACACGAAAATATTGATAGGCTGTCGCCTCGTCGCTAATAAAGTCTTGAAATATTTCCGATTTTGTCACATATCCCCGTATAATCGTACACAGATTATTCAACGTTTCTGCCCCTTTGAGACGTTCATCGAACTCTGTCAAGTATTGCTTGGGATCGAGGATATATTGGTTCCCGGCCAATTGCATCCTTGACAAGGTACAGCTTTTATTCGTATCTTTATCGACACACTCCATAATTTGTTGAACGTTTTCACTGGTCAGCACGGATTTTCGGCATATCTGTTCAAAAAAAGCCGTTGCATCCACCATATGTACCTTTTCATTCCCGTTACTCAACACAACCATGTATGAAGCCGTATGTCCCGGCATCAATCGTTCTGGCAAGGCAATAATCGTTTCAATCCAGCCTTGTTGAAGGAATTTCTGTCGCATATGTCGGTCAAGATTCTTGCTGATACTGGTTCCTTCCATGAGCAGTACGACCCGGCCTTGTGGTGCATATAGTGTTTTAGCTACCGCTGCGAATACCCATTCTCCTGTTACATTCCGCTTTTCATTGAAGAACAGAGGGCTTAGTTCCGGATAAGATTGAACCCAGGTTTCCAAATCCCCATAACGGCATCGCTTAGGAATATGACAAAATACTTTATTGACTGGTGAATGGGCCCGTAATACCATGGCATCAAATACATCGCCGAACACCGCGGTCACCGGTTCACGCGTCAGAGTTGCCTGAATCGCAGCCCCGATGTGCAATTTTTTATCCTTTTCGATAGCAATACAAGAAATTTTCGGGTACTGGCGGCAAGCAGCCAAAGAAAATGACCCAAGTCCTGAACAAAGGTCGGCTATGGTGTCCCCGGGCTGTATGTGTAATAGCTGCATAGCCAATGCTGCCAAGCTTGTTGGTATGTCTGTTTTCGCCGTGGATACTCCTCGAGATACGGATAATGACTGAATAATACGCTGTAATTCTTCATCACTGATGGTTGCTGCCGTTTCAAAAATCAAATCCATATGACTTTGAACTATCTGGTTCAAAAATGCCCGGACAGGTTTATCCCAGGAATCAGATTCCAATAAAGAAGTCAGTTTATCAATGGACTGGTCACACTGGCGAAGCCAATAGACGAGGGCAAAAAATGCCAGCTCGTCTACGCTGTCCACTTTCTTATTCATGTTCTGGGCCAACGATTTTGTGACCCGTCGATAGATTTTTGATTGCATACGCGCCTCTTTCTACCGATACCAGCCTGATACGCCCTGTAAAGGCTTGATATCAGCACTGTAAATAGTCATCTTTTCGAAGATGGGCCGAACCAGTTCGCGGACCTGCGCCCATTCTTCCGGAACCCCTATATGGGCATTGAAATCCAGAAACAAATCCGGTTTCAGTTTCTGGTACATTTTTCGATATTCCGGTACTGCCTTAAATGTTTGTGGGCAAAAGGCCATGGCTGCATTCAGCAGCATATCGGGATCATTCGGCTTTTCAGGGACCATAGTCTTGACCTTGATGGCTCTGCCTCTGAAGCCTGTCGCCGGTTCTAGCCACATACGACTAGAAGTACCCTGCCACAGTTCCATCATAATTTCTTTAACACCGTCATAAGTCGCATGACCAAACATATAAGCTTTTTCATATCCCGCCATATTAAGAACCTCCTTAGGGTAACTATATGAAGTGGTATGTTGCAATCAATATTTTGATTACAAACACATTATATCATTTATAATAAACTTTGTAAAATGGTTATACATAACTATTTTTATTGGTTTTAAAATACAGAGATATGTTTTCACCAATCCCCCAATATCTTCGATAGGTAAAACGTAATGTCAAACAGAACGATTATAGTCATCTGAAACCCTTACAGGCCCAAACCGTAAAAATCAAGGTGCTTCGTCCAGGCCTTGTGTAATCTAGCTTTAGAAATTGTCGAAGCAGCATATATAACTAAAACAGATTGTAAAATATACCCCCCACTTCAGATGAAGTGGGGGCCTTGCGTTTCGTCCCCTTACGGGGATTATGGTTCTTATCAGCACCCCTTACGGATGGCATAACTACGCCATGAATTTTACGGTTTGCGGGGCGGATTTTATTTTTCTGATTTTTTCTTAGTTTTCTGTGAAAAATTCTATCAAAAAATCGCAAAACCAGCAATTTCATCACAACGGGGCAGAATGGTTAAAATTTCTAATAAGTTGTTTATATTATACCATATTTTTTAAAATAGTGCAGAGAATTCCCCCCTACCACCGTTCTTATGCCAGCTTCTGTCTTCCATTCGCTACGATAGCTTTATTACTTATATATACTGACCGTTTGGGCTTCGCTCCTGATGATAGAATTTCATGTCATTACTTCATTTCTTTATCCCTCGTCGTCAATATAGTTTATGGTTCAACTATATTGGCGACGAGGCACCTTACTCATAAAAGAATATTGTAATAGCTATTACAATATTCCGTTTCTGCCCTTTGCGGGAATTAATTTTTGTAATAGCGTCCCTTATAAAGCTTGATTTTTCCTATAAATAAATTGCTTCCCACTTGTTCGCTTTTACCAGGATGCGGGGATCCTGGAAGGATTGCTGGTTCAAGTTTTCTTTTCGGGCTTCCTGGGCCACTGCAGCTGCTACTATTTCGGAGAAATCCCGCAGCTGGGAAACGGGCGGCAGGACGGCAGCACCTCTCCGGGCCGGATTCACCAGGCCTACCAGAGAATGGGCGGCAGCGGAAATCATTCCATCAGTCAGGAGACGGGCCTTGCTGGCAATGACGCCCAGCCCCAGCCCCGGATAAATCAGAGCATTATTGGCCTGGCCGATATCGTAGGAAACTCCCTTGTATGCTACTGAATCCGAAGGGATTCCCGTAGCCACCAGGGCCCGTCCTTCCGTCCAGCGGATCAGGTCAGCGGCTTTGGCTTCTGCCAGTTCCGTAGGATTGCTCAGGGGGAAAATCATGGGCCGGCTGCAATGGGATGCCATATCTTTGACAATGGATTCTGTAAAAGCACCTGCGCAGGTGGACGTCCCCACTAAAATGGTCGGATGGATGGCAGCCACAACTTTGGCCAGGGTAGTCAAATCTTCTCCCGGAGCAAATTCATCCCGCCGGCGGGCGAACAACCGCTGTTCTGGAGTCAGATTGGGCATATCCGCAAACAGCAGCCCCTGTTTGTCCACTAGATAGAACCGCTGCCGGGCTTCCTGAAGGGAAAGTCCTTGTTCCACCATTTCCCCACAGATTCGTTTTACAATACCACATCCTGCAGTCCCGGCCCCGAAACACAGGTATTTCTGGTCACAGAGCTTTTCTCCAGAAATAGCCAGACCTCCCAGGATGCCGGCCAGGGTAATAATGCCAGTGCCTTCAATATCATCATTGAACACCGGATACCGTTCTTTGTATCTGTCCAGCAGGCAGGCCGCATGATCCCGGCCAAAATCCTCAAAGTGGAGATACAGTCCTGGGAAAAGTCTTTCAGCCGTTTCCACGAACCGGTCCACAAATGCCAGATATCGCTTCCCTTTCACCCGGTTATGATGCTCCCCGAGGTATAAGGAATCTTCCAGCAGGCTCTGCCGATTGGTTCCGGCATCCAATACCACCGGCAGTACCTGGGAAGGATTGATGCCGGCTGCCGCCGTATAAACCATCAATTTGCCTGTGGAAATGCTGACCCCGTTAGCGCCCCAGTCCCCGATACCCAGGATGGCTTCCCCGTCGGTGACCACAATCAGCCGGATCGTCCGGTCCCCGGCTCCGTTTATCAGGGCCTGTTCCATCTGTTCCTGCCGGTCGATGGACAGAAATACGGCATTCTGCGGAGTGACGAAAAATTCACTGTAATTCCGGATGCTTTCTGCAATCCCCGGGTCGTACACAATGGGCATGAATTCTTTTACATGCTGCTGGAACAAGGCGTAAAACAGGGTCCGGTTCCGACTGAACAGGTTCATAAGATAATGGCGTTTGGCGCTGACCGTTTCCCTGGATTGGACGTTGCCGTAGGCCTGTGCCATCTGTTCTTCCAGTGTCTGAATAGCCGGAGGCAGGATGCCTTCCAGTCCGTATTGTTTCCGTTCTTCTTCCGTAAATGCTGAGCCTTTATTCAAAAATGGATCATTCATCAATTCGTAACCTTTTTTCATGGGTATCTCACCTTTCTTTTTCCTGATACTCTTGTTATACTCTATTTAGATAACTTTGTGAAATACCAATGTGTTAGTTCAACTAACTAAAAGTTATAGGAAGGTGAAATCCATGCGTTTAACTCTTATCCCCACCTTTGCCGCCGTCTGCCGGCGGGGCTCCTTTTCCCGGGCAGCCGAAAAACTGCATATCTCTCAGCCTGCGGTTTCCAAGGCCATCAAAGAACTAGAACAGGACTGCGGGGTGGCCCTGTTTGCACGGCAGCACAGTACCATCTCACTGACCCCGGAAGGACGGAAACTCTGGGAAGGCTGTCAGCGCTGGCTGAAGGAAAGCGAAGAGCTGGAAAAATTAGGAACCTCTTTGAAAACTGGCTGTCAGATTCTGCGGATTGGCGTGGTCCCCATGTGCGGCAACACCATTTTTCTCCAGCTCCATAGCAGATTTTTAGAAACTCATCCCAATGTCCAGATCCGCACCGTGGAAGACACTGCGAGCGTGCTATACGACCTGCTGGACCGGCAGGAGCTGGACCTGATTCTCTGTGTCACCAATCATCTGCCTCTGGCACCATACCACTGCAAGGTCATTAAAAAGAGCCGTCTAGAACTGTTTACCACCCCAGATAATCCCCTGGCCCAGAAAGCTTCCATCACGTTCCCGGAATTAGCCGGCGTACCCCTAGTGATGTTTCCCGATGGATTCGGCCAGACCCGGTATATCCGCAAGCTTTTTGCCCAGGCCCAGACGATTCCCCAGATTCTTCATCAGACCAGCCAGGTCTTCACTATCCTGTCTTACATTCGTTCCGGAGCTGCCGTCGGCTTCCTTTCCCAAGAATTTGCCCAGACAGAAAAAGATCTGGTTGCCGTTCCCGTTGAAGGGATGCCGGCAGCCAGCATCAATCTGGTATGGCTCCAGGATACCCGAACCCATCCGGGTATCAAAGAATTCGTAAGAGCAGTTTCCTTATAGTCTTTTATTTCCGTCTTTCACCATTTCCAACAGCCGGGGTAAGGAAGGATTCATATTGGTTTCATTCCACTCCGCCACAATCGTAAGCGGATGCTGTATATCCGTCAGCGGCAGGTTTTTCACGTGCTTGCCAAAAAGGGAAAGCTGTGACACATAGTCCCCTACAAGGCCTATGCCCTGGTTGGATGATGCCAGGAAAAAAATGGTTTCCACATCCGGAATGAAAAGAAATTTTCCACGGTGGGTATTATCCGGAAACAGAGAGTGATAAACCTGCTGATGCTCATCGATTTTCTCATTATCCTGGGTCTCCAAGATAAACAGATCTTCGTCATCGAGGTCTGCACGGGTAAGGGTATCCCTCCAGGCAAGAGGATGGTTGCGGGATACTACCGCGGTAAGTTTCGCAGTGGAAAGGTCCCAAGTGCGGAGTTCCTGAAAACAGTCTGTATCGAATTTTATGTTAATGGCAAAATCTATTTTTCCGGTAACGAGTGCCTCATGAATAGCACCTGCCGTAAGGCGGAGAAACCGAAGGGAAATATTGGGATAATGTCGGTTGAATTTATCGAGCACATCTACGAAATCCACGGCAGCATAATCCTTGACGATGCCAATAGTAAGAAATCCGGTAATACCGGTAGTGAGATTATGACAACGCTCTTCTGCCTCCTGAAGCTCGTGGAGGATACTTCGGACGGAAGGAAGAAAGGCCTTCCCTTCCGGCGTAAGCTCAACATGCCGATGATTCCTTTTGAAGAGTACCAGATTCAATTCCTTTTCAAGCGCCTGTATCTGCTGGGTAACAGCCGTTTGTGATACATACAGTTTCCTGGCGGCTTTCGTGAAATTCAGCGTGCCTGCAACGGCGGCAAAATACTGTAACTGACGGATGTTCATGCTGCGCCTCCTTTGAAGTTCAGTATACAAGGGAAAGCAACAAAAATCAATCAGTAATAAGCATTGGTTATAAATAGGAGCAATATACTTATTAGATTTCCATAAAATCAGCAGTTATAATATGTATATCCAATGAAAAAGGAGGAACATCCACATGAATAGAATTTTGAAACGCGGTGACAAGGTATCGGTTACGAAGGAAGAAATGAACCTTCCTTATTTCAAATATTTTCTAAAACCCATGGCCCCGGTTCCTCAGGAAAAGCTAGACCTTTTGAACCAAGAACCCCAGATTCATGTCATTCCTTTTGAAGAAAGAAACAAATTTCTCTCCGGCGAAGACGAAGCAGAGGGATATGTTCAAGTCGGATTCGGCATTTGTGAAGATGGTACCGGTTTTTCCGCCAATGCTACTTATATGCCCAACGTCACCAGTGAAATGATGGACTGGTGGTTCCCATGGCACAGCGTTGGCAGCGACCTCCGGTATAAAATCTGGGACCCGAAGGCTCACTATTTTGCCCAGGCGGATAACGTAGCCTATGTGTGCGATCCTAAGGTTCCGGTATACCAGAAAACCTGGGGTGTGGAACACTATATTCTGGAAGATGCCGGCATGGGACCGGAAGCACTTCATCTCTGCTTTATGAGGCCTAAGGATTTCGGCTATGACGAATCTCTCATCCGAACCCCTCAATGTGCCTCTCTGGTATGCGGTATCGACAAGAGCCAGATTGCGGCCGCTATGACACATAAATGGTATGCCTATAAAAAGGGGATTATGTTCTGTTCCCGCTTCTGGATTGGCTACGGAGAAGTGGACGGCCGCATTGTAAAAACCCTACCGGAAGGTCAGCAAATTCCCTTGGCAGCGGTTAAAGGGCTGTTCCGTCACAACATTGAAGAATTCACCAACCTTGCTGCCATCCTGCCATCTCTGTACCAAGAAAATAAAGACAATTTCTGATTGCTTGGAATTCGCATTTTCAGCTGGCTTAGAAATGCTTTTCCTCAGCAGCCTTAAAATTGTAAACGGGCTTCATCACATCGATAACGTCTACGGTGTCACCGATGACATCTAAAATATCGTTCAGAGATTTGTAGGCCATGGGTGCCTCGTCGATAGTGCCTTCGTTGACCGATGTGGTATACACTCCCGCCATTTCTTTCTGGTATTCTTGGAGGGACAGTTTCTGGATGGCCTGGGTACGGGACATAATGCGGCCAGCTCCGTGCGGAGCCGAATAATTCCACTCAACATTTCCCTTGCCGATTGCCAGGATACTTCCGTCACGCATGTTAATGGGGATGAGAACCTTTTCCCCCTTATGGGCCGCAATGGCCCCTTTTCGTAAAATCATCTCCTCTACGTCAATGTAGTTGTGGATGGTATGAAAGGCTTCGCCAGGCTGAAGGCCAGCGCTTTCCAGGAGCGCCTTGGCAATCTGTTCCCGGTTCAATCTGGCAAACTGCTGGCAAATGGCTACATCATGCAGATACTGCTCCAGGTACTTGCCGGAAACAAAGCAAAGATCAGCCGGTATCTTTTTCCGGAATTGCTCAACTTTCGCCTGCTTGATGGCCTGCTGGATTTCTTTTTGCCGTCCTGACGCTTTGTATTCCTCTATAATATGATGAATCCGTTCTTCCAGTGTTTCCCCATGAGCATTCAGTTCAATGGCGATATGCTGATAAATTTCCGCTACCTGTTTGCCAAGGTTCCGGCTCCCTGTATGAATGACGAGATAATGCTGCCCATCATGGGTTTCATCGACTTCGATAAAATGATTTCCGCCACCCAGAGTGCCGATACTGCAGGCAATCCAGGACAATTTTTTCAACTTATCATAACAGTACAGCTGTTGCAAATCGAAATCAGCCTGTTGCTCAGGCCAGACATTCATCCCAGAAGGCACAATGTGAGCTGCTTCATCCAGTCTGGCGAAATCAATCGGCTGGTTCCCCAGATTAATCGTATACATACCACATCCAATATCCACACCGACGATGTTCGGTACAGCCTTGTCTGTAATCGTCATGGTTGTACCAATCGTACAGGCTTTCCCAGCGTGGACATCCGGCATAATCCGTACTCTGCTTCCTTTTGTCAGCTCATAACTGCACATGCGGCGAATCTGTTCTTTCGCCTTTTCGTCGATTGTCTTGGCATAAGAGATTGCCGTTGTAACCGTTCCTTCAATCCGTTCCATTGTCCATTCACCTGCGTTTCTATGTTACACAATTTTCTTTATTATAACATATTCCAATTTTTCTCAACAAAGAATATCCGCCTAAGCAACATCAGCTTCAATAACTTTTTGAGTAGAAACAAAATGAATCCATTCTAACATCTCTCTATACTTGACTAAAAGATATTTTTTTCCAGTATAATACCAAAAGCCGGTATGGAACATTCTTTCCCATGTTCCATACCGGCTTTTTTTCATGCAATCTTCTGTTTTACAATCCGCCACGATGACTTTCACAGCCTGCTACATCAAGGTAATAACAACTTGCTCCGAATCTTCACTCGCTAGCTAATTTATCTGAATGTGATATAAATTTCCGTCCCCTTGCGGGGATTATGGTTCTTATCCGAGGAATACAGATCCTGGCAAACGCCGTATCGTGGTGAGTTTCCGTCCCCTTGCGGGGATTATGGTTCTTATCTTAGAACTGCGTTTCTTCAAGACTACGGACGATGTGTCCCAGTTTCCGTCCCCTTGCGGGGATTATGGTTCTTATCTGGTGCAGAGGTTGCCTTCTGCTTGTGTTCGGTTGTCAGTTTCCGTCCCCTTGCGGGGATTATGGTTCTTATCGGCACCCCTTACGGATGGCATAACTACGCCATGGATTTTGCAGTTTGCGGGGCGGATTTTATTTTTCTGATTTTTTCTTGATTTTTCGTGAAAATTTCTCTCAAAAAATCACAAAACCCGCAATTTCATCACAACGGGGCAGAATGTGTAAAATCACTAAGCAGTTGCCTATATTATACCATGTTTAAAAAAAACAGTACAGGGATTTTCCGCTGTCGCTTTTTCTTATGCCATTTCCTGTTTTCCAGCCGCTGCGATGTCTTTGACGGTCTGCTCATATGGATTCATACTTGCTGGCCCCGGTCATATTATTCTCTATAGTGACCTCATTGCCAAAAAAGACCTGCTCTCAAGCAGGTCCTTTTATACGAATTCTCAGCTTATCTATACTAATGATTTGGGTGTTTGTTTGACCTCACGTTTATACAACATAATCGAACAACTTAATTTCCGTAATCTTTCCGTTACGCGTTGTGAATACCAACCATTTTCCTTCTTCATGATAAGAAATATACCCGCGGTCATTTTTCCAGGGTTCTCCGTAGGTCTGTTCAATAGCCGCTGCATCTGTCCCTACGGTCAGTCCAGCCGGCGTAGTCAAACCATTATTGGCCGTTGAGAAGATACCGGTCACGGCATTGGTATTGGCATCAAAAAAGATGTAAAACGAGGACCCATAGGCATAGCTATAACTATATCCGCCTTCCGCATTGGGGACTTTATCCGAAATCTGCGTCGGCGCCCCATAGATAGATTGTACATAATCCGCAGAGGAGCCAATGGTGATGCCGCCAATTGCAAATTCCGAATCAGGAATGGCAGCGAAAGAAGTAGAAACCGACATAACTAATAATGATACTAAAGTGAGTATAGCACGTTTCATATGAAATCCCCTCGCAAAATATATTCGCACGCTGTCAAAGGCGGTGGCATCATGCCCAAAGGGTGAGTGCCACAGCCCCTTAGTCTAAAACATCAGAGATTGAAAAAGTTACTTCGGTGTAATGGCTACGACGCGGACAGGCAGTCCGGTAGCGCCTTCGATATTAGGCCAGGCAGCCAGTAGAATCGCGCCGGCAGGCGCTACTTTGTCGAGATTATCCAACAGCTCAATCTGAACGTGTCCCTGACTGAGGACGTAGCGTTCGCAGATAAGGTCCCCCGCCTGAGCCGCCACGGCAGAAGCATCGGTATCAAAGGTTTCGTGACCGTTGGCAGCGGCGTGACGGATTTCATAGATGTACTTCAAAGCTTCCAGGGACCAGCCTGGGGCATTTTCATTGCCGTCTTCATCGAATCCGCAGAGCTTGTCGTTATCCGGCCAGTGCTTCGACCAATCCGTCCGAAGTGCCACAAAAGCGCCTTCCGGAATATCCCCATAAACCGCTTCATAGGCCTTGATATCATCAACGGTGACGGCGTAATGGACGTCATTGGCTACTTTACCGCTGACATCGATGATGACTAAGGGATACGCCATGTGCTGAACGCCGAAACCGTCTGACAGTGCCGTCCCTTTGGCAAAATGGCCGGGGAAATCAATATGTGTGCCGAATTGCCCGGGAAATTTGAACGTCTGGATCAAACATTCCAGTATGGGATTGCCCCAATCGAAGACGGTTTTCCCGATTTCTACGGAGCCTTCAGGCATGCCCGACCAATACGGGCTGTCGTTGTTCAGCCGATGGCTGAGTTCAACCCATTGATAATCAGATTTCAGTTGTTGCAAGAGATGCCATAATGCATATGTTGCCATAAGGACACTTCCTTTCTTAATTCAAAGATTCCATGTTTCTAATACGGACATCATGGCTCTTTTTTCAGCTGTCGCATCTTCTAGATGGAAGACAGCGAAACGATTGCCACTTTCAGGGGTATAAATTTTCTTCATAACAGGATATCCCGGTTGGGCCAGTGCTTCTTGTGATAGTTCATCGCCCTTTTCAAAAACGGCTTTGCCATAATAACGGAAAAAAAGTTTCCCCTTTCCCATGAGTCCGCAAATTTCTACATACGGGTTTTCTTGCATTTGGCGGTATACTTCTTTCATAGCACCCACGCCAAAATAGTTCACCCCATCTTTCAGCATATGGAAACTAACAGGACGCGATTTGGGGCGGCCATTTCTATCGTGTTTAGAAAGAAAGCTCCGCTCTCGTCGACAAACCAATCGTCAATTTTTTTCGCAATGATTTGTTTTTCGGTCATAGAGTTGCTCCTTGGTTGTTTTTGTGGGATTATGTGGGGTAATATTGATTTTTTGTATTCCGATAACTTACGATGCCATAAATCTGCATCGGCTTGTGTAATGGGACGGATGACCCGGCAAGGGTTCCCGGCTGCCACGACATGACTGGGAATATCATGAGTGACGACAGAGCCGGAACCGATAACGACGTCGTCGCCAATAGTAACGCCGGGATTGATGATGACATTACCACCCACCCAGACGTCGGAACCGATGGTCACGGGTTTGGCGTATTCCAGATTGGTATTGCGGACTTCCGCATCAATAGGATGACCTGCCGTGTAGATACTGACATGAGGGGCTAAAAAGACATTATCGCCAAAGGTAACGTAATTTTCATCCAAGATGGTCAGCCCCGTATTGGCAAAAAAATGGCGGCCAAAGCGGATGCGGTCGCCGTGGTCGAAATAGACCGGCGCCAGCAGCACCATATCATCCGGTGCCTGGGCAAAACAGCGCTTCAATTCTTCGAAAGCCTGGCGGTCGTGTAAATCGTCGGAGGCATTGAATTTTCGTTGGGCTGCATGGACCCGCTGAAAGCTGTTGTCATGGACATTGAATGGGTCGTACAGCTCCTGGCCAATCATGCGGTCCCACTCTGTCTGGTTCATGGGTCTAATCCCCTCCTTGTCGTTCATTTCTATTCGATGACGGTAAAGGTCAAGATGGCGGCCCGGTCCCAATCGCCATAATCCGGAACCAGTTTAATGTGGGTCGTCCCCGGTTTCTTCCCCGTGAATATGGCTTCTGTCGAACCACGCGGATGCTTTTTCCCGGCTGCTTTCATGGAAACAACGTCCATATTGTCACCAGCACTGCCCATCCAGCGGACTTGTCCCGGGTCCAGGCTATCTTGTGATGGCATAATATGGACACTTTGACCAAGATGTAAAACAATATCGTTATTAGAAACCATAACAGCTCCTTTCGGCGTGCTAATCTGATAAGTAATGACAGAATCGTCAGCGTTGGAACTGTTTGGCGAAGATGCGTGGGTATCCGTCTGTTGACCAGTGGTAGCTCCGGCCTCTTTCAGTTTATCGATGACCTCTTGATTCTGGGCCTTGATGGCTAAATCTAAAGCCGTTTCTCCAGCCTTATTCGTCGCATTTATATCGACGCCATGCTGTAAACAATCATCGAGGCAATCCGTTTTTCCCGTTACGGCTAATAAATGAATCAACGTATCCCCCTGATGATCTACTATTGTCCAATCCGCACCGGTCAGTTTATGAGCGGCCTCTGTCTGGCCCGCCTGAACGGCATAAGACAAGGCGGTCAAGCCGATGTCATCGCTATCGTTTACTGTCTCCCCATGTTCGCTGATAACTTTGTCAATCAAGTCTACGTTTCCCGTATGAGCTGCGGCCATAAGCGGTGTTTTATGATTTTTTCCGGTCAGTGTCATATCAAAGCCCGATTTTTCAAATAAATCAACCACCTGGTTATTTCCGGTTTCAATAGCATCGATTAACGCATCGGCCGTGTACTCAATGTTCATGTCATGCAGTTCTTTTTTCGCATGATCTGCCGTGTTGCCACAACCAGCCAGCCAAATAATCATGCACAAAAACAACGCCATAAAAGCAAATCGCTTCGAATAATATTGCATCTTCATGCCCCCATTTTATTTTTACCCTTGAATCCGGTACCAGAGCTGCATTTCAAAATCGTCGGGAATCCCCGGTTCCGACATGAGCTGGCCGAAGCCTACGACGATACGCGTCATGGTTTGGCGAAAGGCCTTTTCCAGGGGCATCTGTTTCACTTTGTGCAAATACCAGGATTCGTGGATGGACAAGCACATGCCCGATTTCAGCAGCCATAAACGGGCATCATGGGCCGCCTGAATTTTGTCAGGGTCCCCCTGGGTATCGGCCTTGGCAGTTTCTAACATCGTCCGCTGTTCTTCTGGCGAAAGATGACTGCGGAACATATGCCGGGCCAGACGCCGGAACCAAGTATAATCTTCCCCGGCATCAGCGAATAACTGGGTCATGAGCTGTTCCGAAGCCCTATTGGCTAAAAAAGCCTGTATACAGGCTAATTCCTGATTTTCCAAAGACATAGTATCACCTCTCAGGTTGCACATCCTTCCTCACGGGCCGCCTAACAGCCTTTATGAGAATATTCTACACGGCAGCCTGAAAATCCTGCTTTCCCCTGCCCTTCTTCAGAATATATTTCATCACGCCCTTACAGATTACCTGGCCGCCTATTTCGATGAAATGCCAGTTTTTCTTCCATCTGTCCTATTTATTTTTGCTAAATTCACATGTTATAATAGATACAAATTTAACTATTTGAGGTGAGCAGATTGAAAGGTAAAAAATTTACAGCTATGTTAGCTGTCACAGCGATGCTGGCCGGTTTTGGCCTGACCGGAACGATTGAAGGTGCCAGCCGGGCTGAATTAGCTGCGATTCACGTCAATCAGTCCGGGAATTTCCGGTATTGGAACGAAAATTCCCAGGCCAAGAAAAAACTCATGACTTATGTCCAGAAGGTGACCAATCCCAAGAGCCCAGACTTCATCCCCGTCGAACACCGCCTGGCCGTCTTCGATATGGATGGGACCCTGCTGGGAGAACGGACTCCGTCCTATACGGATGGCGTCTTTTATGCTGACCGGGTCCTGCACGACCCAAACTGTCAAGTATCGGAAGACGAAAAAAAATTCGCCCAGACCTATTGGGATGCCATTTCCCAGCGGAAACCCGTTCCCCCGGAAATTGAAAAGAACCTGTATCATAACCTCTATGCCGGACTGGCTGGGATGACGCCGCAGTCGCTGGACGCTTACGCTCAAGAATTCATGAAAAAGCCCGTCGTCGGCCTGACGAACCTGACTTATGGCGAAGCCTTCTACCTGCCTATGGTAGAAGTGATTTCCTATTTAGAAGCTAATGATTTTACCTGCTACATCGTTTCCGCTTCCGACCGCCCCCTCGTCCGCGCGCTCGTCCATGGGGCCCTGCCAATCGCACCCAATCAGATTATCGGGTCAGATCCGCAAATCGTCGCCAGCCATCAGGGAACAGCCAGCGGCAGCTCGTACCAATTGACACCAGAAGATACCATCCAGTACGGCGGGTTAGACCGGGTCAACGAGAAAATGAATAAAGCCGCATCCATTGTCCGCGAAATTGGCATACAGCCCGTCTTGGCCTTCGGGAACAGCAGCGGCGATTATTCCATGTTCCGTTACACCTTGCAGGGAAATCCGTATAAGGCCGAAGTCTTCAACGTCCTCTGCGACGATACGCAACGCGAATACGGCCGTCCTGAACGAGCCGAGCGCGATAAGAAAACCTCTGCCGAAAATGGCTGGAATACGATCTCTATGAAAAATGACTGGAAGACAATTTACGGAGATAACGTAAAAAAGACACAATGACCCAACAGTACATCTGTTTTGTTCGAAATGTCTGTTATGTTTTGAATAATAATTCTAAAAAGTATTGACAAATGCCTATTTTAATGTATAATTTTCCTTAACATTTGAATTTTAAAAACACCTATCACTTCATTAGGGGGAATGGACATGAACAAAAAATGGATACTGGCCGGCATGGCCGCACTGACGGCCATGAGTGTCTTAACGGGCTGTGGGGCCCAGGCGGATAAAGCAGCGACAAAGACGGACAAACCGCTTATCGTCGGGACGGAACCGTCATTCCCTCCTTTTGAAATGGCGGAAAATGATACGTATACGGGCTTCGATATCGACTTGGCCAACGCCATTGGCGAAAAGCTGGGCCGCAAAGTCGAAATCAAGGCCATGGGCTTCGACGCCCTCATTCCGGCCTTGAAAAGCGGCCAGATTGATATGATTGCCTCGGCCATGTCGGCGACGGAAGAACGAAAAAAGCAGGTCGACTTCACGGCTCCCTACTACATCGGCGGTTCTGTCATCGTCGTACAGAAAGACAATACGACCATCCACGGCTGGGATGATATCACCGGCAAGACCGTCGCTGTCCAGGCCGGCTCGAAACCGGCAGATTTTGCCGAAAAACAAGGGGCTGTCCTCAAACAATTTGACGGCAACTATCAGTGCCTGCAGGAACTGCAGAATGGCGGCAGTGACGCCGTCGCTATCGACAAAGCCGTCGCCTTGTACTATGTGTCCAAAGGCGGCATGAACAATCTGAAAGTCGTCGGTGAACCGAAGAAATTGGCCGGTTCGGCAATGGCTATCGATAAAGGCCATGAAGACGAATTAAAGGCCATCAACCAGGCCCTGGCAGACCTAAAAGCCGACGGGACGTATACCAAACTCTATCAAAAATGGTTCGGCGTCGATCCGACGGCAGAAGAATTGCAATAGAATTTGCCCCCTTTTTACAGACTCTATATGTTCGGCTGGTATGCTGAAGAAAATAGAGTAAAGGTGGGATTTTTTATGGCAAAGACTTATGTACTCGATACGAACGTGCTCATTCAGGCACCGTATGCCATGCAGTGTTTTGAAGACAATCACGTCGTCATTCCCCTGGTCGTCGTCGAAGAGCTGGATGGGTTGAAAAAAGCGGATGGTGAACGCGGGTTCAATGCCCGTCAAGCCATCCGTTTTTTAGAACGCCTGCGGCTCCGGGGCAACCTGCTCGACGGGGTTCCCCTGGATAACGGCGGTACGCTGCGTATCGAAATCAACTGCGTCCATGAAGCCCTTCCCGATTCCCTACCAGACGACCAGGCCGACAACCGCATCCTCAAGGTCTGCCGTCATCTGCAGCAGTGCCAGCCCATCCTGGTCACCAAGGACCTGGTCCTGCGCCTGAAAGCCCAGGTTCTGAATATCGAAGCCCAGGATTTCAGCCGCGAACAGGTTCTGCCGGAAAAGAACACCTATACCGGCCGCCTGACCTGCTATGTGCCGGAAGCGGATTTCGACGAATTCCTGAGCCAGGGCGTCGCCGTCAGCCAGCTCTACCTGACCGACCGGGATGGCCGCAGTTATCCACCGGAAGTCCAGGAAAATGAATTCGTCATCTTACAGGCCGACGCGTCGCTGCACAAAACTCATTTAGGCCGGGTCCACGGAGACCGCGTCCTGCCCCTGACCTACAGCCGCGTTACGCCATACGGCATCAAACCGCGCAACGCCGGCCAGTATTTCATGCAGGAAGCCCTCATGCAGCCGGCTTCGGAAGCGCCCCTGGTCATCGTCAAAGGCCAGGCCGGGACGGCAAAGACCTTTTATTCCCTGGCCGTGGGCCTGGAAAAAATCGTCAACCATCCGACCGGCGAATACCGGCGCATCCTCATCTGCCGTCCTAACGCCCAGTTCGACTCGGACATCGGCTTCCTGCCCGGTGATGAACAGGAAAAGATTTCGCCTCTCATGCGGCCCATCATCGACAACCTGGAACAGCTCATCGACAGCAACGAAGACGAACGCTACGATAACGAACGGGAATTAGCTGAAAAAATCGAAGAAATCTTCGACCGCCAGCTCATCCAGACAGAAGCCCTCAATTTCATCCGCGGCCGCTCCCTGGAAAAGACGTACCTCATCATCGACGAAGCCCAGAACATGACGCCGAACCAGGTCAAAGGCATCATTACCCGGGCTGGGAAAGGCACGAAGATCATCCTCGTCGGTGACCCCAACCAGATTGACAAGCCCTTCCTGGATGAACGGACCAACGGCCTGACTTATGCTGCCGGCAAGATGAAAGGCAGCCCGCTGTGCTATCAGCTGACCATGATGGCCGACGAATGTGAACGGTCGCCGCTAGCCCTCGATGCGATTCAGCGTTTATAAGCTTATTTTTTCAGATATTGACTAGAAATGGCGGGATTCCACGAACAGAGTCCCGCCGTTTTTTCAAAGCGCCACTTTTGGCGGACGTCGGGATATTTTTCATGGTCCACTTCGCTGAGGAACATGTCCAGGGGCCGGATGAAATCGCGGTACTCGCCATACAAGGTCTTATAGACGACGTAGGTCTCGCCCGTTTCGGCATCGTCGGCCAAATCGAGGATGCGGTACATATGGTTCTTGAAATGGCGCCACGTTTCGCCGGGTTTCGGCAGGTCGCGGCCGAGGACAAAAGCCGTCAGGGCCGCAAAGGATGGCAGAAAAGGTACGGCATCGCCCCAATCTTTATCGACGAATCCTTCCTGGCTCATCTGCTGGATCAGGGCCTTCATGGGCTGATAATAGCCGTCGAAGTCGAGGAAGGCAAAGCGCCCTTCCAGTTGATGCAGTTTCACCTGACTCATGACCTGGCTGATTTCTTCCAGCGTCCCGATGCCGCCGGGAAAGGCCAGGAAGATATCGCCTAAGTCCATCATCTGCTGCTTGCGCGACGTCATATCCGGCGTTACGATCAGTTTCGTCAAGCCTTCATGCTGTAATTCTTCATCCATGAAGAACTGCGGTTCCACGCCGATAACTGGGCCGCCAGCCTGCAAAGCGCCGTCCGCCAGTTTCCCCATGAGCCCGGTACGGCTGCCGCCGTAAACGAGAGTATGGCCGTGGCGGGCAATCCATTTTCCTAACGCATAGGCATAGTCAGCATAACAAGACCGGTTCCCGTTACGGGAGCCGAGATAAACGGTAATATTCATAAGTTGCGTCCTTTCTTTCCCCTAATATATGGTATAATAATTGTTATTATATCATACATTTAGGGGGATTTTTCGTTATGATTTTCGTTGCCATGATTTTGTTAGGCGCCGTTATCGGCTTTGTCGGTGCTGGTGGGGCCGGCGTCACAATTACGCTGTTGACGGTCGGTTTCGGGGTTCCTGTCCATACGGCCCTGGCCGTCGCGCTGGCAGCTATGACCTTTACCATGATTTCCGGGACGGTCAGTCATTATCGGGAACACGAAGTCGATGTGAAGCCCGGGGCCATCATCGGCGGCAGCGGTATGATAGGATCGATTGCCGGCGCCAATGTGTCCAATATCATGCCATCTGAGCTGCTGGCGACGATGACGGCACTCATGCTCATCGCCTCCGGCCTGATTCTCTATGTCCGCCTCTATCAGGACGCCTGGTTGAGCCAGCATTTTCCCGTACGGACAACGCTCCTGACCGGAAAGAAGCTCTATGTCTATGGCATCATTACCGGTCTCATCGTTGGCTTCCTGTCCGGTGCCTTTGGCATCGGGGCCGCGGCCTTCATCCAGCTGGCTCTGATGGTCGTCTTCGGCATTTCCCTGCTCCACGCTATCGGGACCTGTATGATGATCGTCCTGCCCATCTCCGCTACCGGCGGCCTGAGCTATTTATTCAACGGCCGTCTGGACCTGTGGATTTTCGTCCAGACCCTGCTGGGACTCAGTCTCGGTGCCTATATCGGAGCGAAATTCACTCATCTGGCCCCCAATCCCCTGCTCAAAGCGGCTATCGTCGCCATGCCGAGTCTGGGCGGCATCATCATGGTCCTCTTCGGGCGCTAAGCCTGCTGATGGCGATGCCAGAGATAACAAATCAGGACAGTAAGGACAATCCAGCACAACAGCCGGCCGCTATGCTGGCTGATATGGATGAGGTCATTCCCCAAGAGGACTTCGATGAGGACCCGCGGGACCTTGCCGACAGCGGTTGCCAGAAAGTGGTCTTTCTGACTGAGATGGCTGACGGCGGCGATGGCGGTAAAAGGCACGTTGGGAATATAGGGAATAGACCGGGCTGCGGCCAACGTCCGGAAGCGGCTGTACTTATCGAGCTGATTCCGCAGATGATGGCGGGAAATGACATGGATAGCCTGACGGCGCAGGATGGTCCGCAAGATGATAAAACTCAGTTCCGTCCCCAGGACTTCGCCGATCCAGGAAATAAGCAGGCCCGGTATCAGGCCAAAAATAGCTCCGTTGACCGTCAGAAAGGGAATCGACGGCAGGCCGGTCATGTCGGTCACGGTAATCATAAAGATACTGATGAGGGCGGCATAGATGCCGAAGGAAGAAATATAATCGATGAGGCCGTCGACATCACCGGCCAGACTCAGCTGAAACAGTTCCTGATAGAAATCGGGGATGACCCACTGGACGCTCCAAAAAGCCAGGAATAGTCCCAGACAGACTGCGCCTTTCAGCACTTTGTCCCATAAGGGACCATTGCGAATAGCCATAGACATCCCCTCTCTCACTCTTATTAATCCTATTGTATACCTAAAAAGGGCAGATTCACAAGCGTTTTTCGTGAACTGCCCAAAGGAGGTTTGAATATGACAAAAATACCGGATGCGCCGAATTTTTTTATCGGCCGCAGTGAAATCGTTGCCCAAAATGATAAATTATCTAACAAAGCCCGCCAGAGCCTGTACACGGCCCGGGCGGCCAATACCGTCGACGCCTACCGGTCGGACTGGAACGACTTCTGCGATTGGTGTACGTATCACCAGGTGTCGTCGTTCCCGGCGGAACCGGAAACCATCGTCAATTATATCAATGACCTGGCCGATAATGCCAAAGCCAATACGATTGCCCGGCGCATCAGTGCCCTGACGGAAAACTTCGATGCCGCCGGCCTCAAAGAAAATCCCTGCCGCTACCCCATCGTCAAAAATGCCCTGCGGGGCATCAAGCGCATGAAAGGGACTATCCAGCACGGTAAGGCACCTATCCTCTTCGACGATATCAAAGAAATGCTGACTTACATCGAAGGCGACGAAATCCAGCAGATTCGCGATAAGGCCATCCTGCTGGTCGGTTTTTACGGGGCCCTGCGCCGGTCGGAACTGGCCGGTATCGACGTGGAAGACTTGAAATTCACCCGCCTGGGACTGCTCATTACGCTGCGGAAATCCAAAACAGACCAGTTTGACCAGGGGCAGATGATTGCCATTCCCATGGTCAAAGATAAGGAAATCTGTGCTGTCACGGCTTTACAGAAATGGCTTGATGTCAGCGGGATTACGACGGGCCCGGTTTTCCGGGGATTGACGAAAGGGCATCATGTCCGAAAAAATCGGATTTCCGATAAATCAATAGCCCTTATCGTCAAACATTATGCCGGACTGATGGGGATGAATCCCGACGACTATGGAGCCCACAGCCTGCGCCATGGCTTTGCGACGTCAGCGGCCCAGCATCACGTCGAAGAACGGCAGATCATGCGTCAGACCCGCCATAAGTCACAGGCCATCGTGCGCCGCTACATCGACGAAGCTGACCGCCTCATCGACAGCCCGGTCCTAAAGATTACCGAAGATTCTCACTGATCCACGATTTGCCCGGATAAGGCTGTCCGTACCTGGTCGGCATGGCCCGGCGCCACGGGCAAGCGCAGAACTTGGCCGGGATGGATGTCGCTGGTCCCGGACAGGTCATTGTCTTCCAGAATTTCGTCGACGACCTGGCGTACGTCGGTATCTTCATCAGCTACGGCAGAAGCCAGCTGCCAGACTGTCTGCCCCGGTTCGACAGCAACGGAAACATATTCTTGGGAAGGCTGATAACTCCAGCCAATCTGAGTACACATAAAGAGGGCCAGTATGGCCAGTGCGAAGTATTTCATGGCAATCACTCCTGACTTGAAAACGAACGTTCTTAGAACGAACTTTCTCAGAACAATCGTTCGTTGATGGTTTTATTATATCGTCGAACGGTTGTTCTTGTCAAGCTGTTTTGAACAAACGTTTGATTTTTTTTATAAATTCCGGTATAATGAGAGTAGCTTATACTGGCATTGCTATAACTATCCAAGACTGGAGTGACTATATATGATTAACAATGAAAAAATGCTGACGACCCGTCAGAAACAAATCCTGGAATATATCCGCACGTGTGTCCATAAATTCGGCTATCCCCCATCAGTACGGGAAATCTGCAAAGAAGTCGGCCTGAGCTCGACGTCGACGGTCCACGGCTATCTCCACCGCCTGGAAGATTTAGGCTATATCCGCCGCGACCCGGCCAAGAACCGGACCATCGAGCTCCTCGATGAAGGCTCGTGGCGATCCAAGAAAATCGTTCCCCTTCCCCTAGTCGGCCAGGTCCGGGCCGGTGCCCCCATCTTTGCCGAAGAATGTGTCGAAGATGTCTATCCCTTTCCGGCTGACTTCATCGGCAATGACGACTGCTTCATGCTCGTCGTCCAGGGGGACAGCATGAAGAACGCCGGCATTCTCGAAGGCGACCAACTCATCGTCCGCCGCCAGGAAACGGCAGAAAACGGGGAAATCGTCGTCGCCCTCATCGGCGATGAAGCGACGGTCAAGCGCTATTTTCACGAAGCAGACACGATCCGCCTGCAGCCGGAAAATGACGAATACGAACCGATTTATACCCGCGATTGCCAAATTCTCGGTAAAGTCATCGGCTTATATCGCCGTTATTAATTAGACAGGAGGTTCTTCTCATGGCTGATTTTCTATCGACGCTCCCTGATGACCTGCCCTTATTCGCCGGCATCAGTCCGGAAAAGCGGACAGCCATGCTCACTTGTCTGGGAGCGCGTGTCCGCATCGTCCGCAAAGGAGAATTCCTCGTCCTGGCCCAGGATGAGGTGCGCTATATCGGCATCGTCCTCAACGGAGAAGTCCATATGCTTCACGAAGACCGCTGGGGCGACAAGGCCGTCCTGGCCGTCATCCGCAATGGCGGTCTTTTTGGCGAGACCTTTGTCTGCGGCACGGTCCTGCAATCCATCGTGACCTTCCAGGCCGTAAAGAACACGAAGTTCCTGGTCCTCCCCTTCCATAAAGTCCTGCATATCTGTACCAATGCCTGTCCGTTCCATCACCGGCTCATTGAGAATATGCTGCACCTCATGGCGGACAAGAACGCCCAGCTCCTGGAAAAATTAGAAGTCATCGCCAAGAAGACACTGCGCAAAAAATTATTGACCTATTTTTCCTTCCAGTCCGAACAGGCCGGCAGCCCAACCTTCACCATTCCCATGACCCGGACCCAGCTGGCTGACTACCTCTGTGCCGACCGGACGGCCGTTGCCCGGGAAATCGCCCGCATGAAGGAAGACGGGCTCATCGAGATAGACCAGCAGCGGGTGACGCTGTATTGAAAAAAGAGGCTGTCGCATTAAGACAGCCTCTTTTTACGTTGATCGTAGGTCGTTCATCGTTTGTCGTATGGGATTAAAAATATCAATCCATCGCGATGAACGATGAACTACGAACGAAAAACTTTTAAGTTGAAGGGGCCTAGCATGAAAGCAAAAGCCTTCGTACGACAGCGCCTTTTTGAGTGGTTAGCAGTTAGTGGCTAGGGGTTAGCAGATGGCTTTAAATTTAAAGGTTTTCTCTGCAAACTACAAACTATGAAGAAAGAGCAACCTCTCAGTCAGCTTCGCTGACAGCTCTCCTATAAGGAGAGCCACGAGCACGAGCCACTAGCCACGAACCACTAATCACTAGCTACGAACCACGAGCCACGAGCCACTAGCCACTAATCACCAGCCACTAGCCACTAGCCACTAGCCACTAGCCACGAACCACTAGCCACGAACCACTAGCCACTAATCAGCCACTAATCACCAATCTTCTTCGCAGCGATGCCGTAGGGAATGGACAAGAAGAGGACGGCACCGACGATGTTGCCTAAGGTGACCATGAACAGGTTGTAGAGATAACCGCCGACGCTGACGGCCGTACCGGCGGGATTCAGCAGGCCCAGCGTCAGGACAGTCATGTTCGCTACGCTGTGTTCAAAGCCACAGGTAAAGAAAGCATAGAGGCACCAGAAGACCATAATCAGCTTTCCGCTGTCCGATTTGCAGCGAAAGCCGCACCAGACAGCCAGGCAGACCAGGACGTTACAAAGGATGCCTTTCAGGAAGAGAACCAACGGCGGCAGGCTCATCTTCATGGCAGCGGCATTGGCCAGCGCCTGACCGACACCGCCGGCCGTGCCGGCAGCGCCGTAAAAAATCAGGGACAAGACGATGGCGCCAAACCAGTTGCCCAGATAGCAGACGACCCACAGGCGGACGACGTCGGTGAGGGTGACCGTTTTCGACCGCCAGCCGTTGTAGAGGACAAAGGCGTTGCCCGTGAACAGTTCTGCCCCGGCGATGATGACCAGGCTCAGGGCGATGCCAAAGGACAGGCCCATGGCAATCTTGTTCATGGGAATGGCCCCGAGGGTACCGCTGACCGTGAAGGACAGGAGGATGCCAAACCCGATATAAGCCCCGGCCAAGGCCGATAACAGGAAATAGCCTAGCGGATTCTTCTTCAGCAAGCTGACTTTCGCAGCCGCACCGGCAGCGGTCGCCGCGTATTCGTCGTTGTACATAAGCTCCTCCTTATTTCAGCGGCAACGGTTTCTGGAATACATCCAAGTCCGCCGGATTGACGTCTTTCCCGACATAGAACGGTTCCGATTTCAGGCCGACATAGCGGATACCGGACCAGTTGAGGGGACGATAGATTTCTGCCTTCTTCGGAAGATGTACGTCTTGGAGGATGAATTTGATGAATTCTTCCGGGCCCGTACGGTCTACCATGTAACCGATATGTTCCTTGCCGGCCGGCGCCGTCGGATCAATATATTTCTTGGCAAAGGCATAGACGTTGGTGATAATCTTTACGACGCTGTCTTCATCGGCCCACTTAATGAAATCGACGCCCATACGCGGGTTCTTTTTGCCTGTACGGCCCAAGAGGGTAATGCGGAAATACTGTTCCTTGCTGCGCGTCCAGGCGCGGTTCGGGCAGGCCCAGACACAGACACCGCAGCCGATGCATTTTTCGACGTTGCGGACAGGACGGAAATTCTTCATCTGCAAGGCTTCGACCGAAAGCTGTTTGCACTTGCGGACGCACATGCCGCAGCTGACGCAGCGGCTGGGGTCGAACTGCGGTTCTGTCATCCCCATGACACCGAAGTCATGCATGCGGACTTTGTCGCAGTCGTTGGGGCAGCCTGTAAGGGCTACTTTAACGTGCAGGTCATTCGGGAAAATGGCCTTTTCGATGCGTTTGGCCAAGGCCGTCGTATCGTAGTTGCCAAAAGGACAGACGCGGTTGCCGACACAGGCCATGACATTTCGGGTACCCGATGCTTCAAAACCAGCGCCTCTTTCGCTCTGATTGATATCGAGTTCATCGATAATCGGCTGCAGTGCCTGCTTTACTTCTTCTACTTTTTCAAAGGGAATCCCCATGATTTCAAAGCCCTGGCGGATGGTCAGATGGATTTCGCCATTGCCGTACGTTTCGGCAATATGCTGGACCTGGCCCAACACCTTGGCATTCAGGGAGCCACCGGGGACACGTACACGGGCGGAAGCCATATTACGATGTTTCGTTACCCGGAAAGCGTATTTCTTTAACTTGCCGCAATTCATATCCATAATGTATCAGCCTCCTAATCAATCAATGTACGAAGTTCGGTGTATTTGAATACCGGCCCATCCTGGCAGACGTAGACCTTGCCAATGCGGCAGTGACCACATTTGCCGAGACCGCAGCACATCTTGCGCGATTCAGAGAGCCAGATTTTTTCTTCATCGAAACCGATCTTGATCAATTCCTGGATGGAGAACTTGATCATCATCGGCGGACCGACGACGACAGCGATGGCATTGTCGAAGTCCTTGAGGGGCAGTTCGGGAATATACTGCGTAACCAAGCCGACATGGCCGTCATAATTTCCATCTTCCGGGGCTTTGTCGACGGTACAGATGAAGTTCATGCCGTCAGCAATCCAGCGTTTGAGGTCTGCCTTGAAGAGGATATCGGCCGGAGATTTGAAGCCGGAAATGACGGTCAGGCTCTTACATTCGTCCATGTGGTCAGCGAAGTAGTCGATGACGCCGTGGACCGGGGACAAGCCGGAACCGCCGGTGACCAGGACGATTTCCTTGCCTTTGAACATATTGACGTCGAAGCCGTTGCCATAGGGCCCACGCATGAAGAAGTGGCCGCCGACGTAGTTTTCAAAGATTTCATCGGTCAGGCTGCCGACTTTACGGATAGTGAAATCCAGGGAATGGTCGGTAATGCCGCTGACGGAAATGGGCGCTTCGCCGTATTTGGGAATGGAGATTTCAAAGAACTGGCCCGGTTTGACCGGATGTTCTTTACCGCGGTCATAAGACATCCGGAAGGTATATTCCACGTCAGCATGTTTAATGACTTCTAAGATTTCCGAACGGAACGGTAAGTATTCGTTATTCATTCTCAGTGACCTCCTTCATGCCTTCCGGCAGTTTGACATTGATGCAATGGCTGAGCGAAATGTATTCCGGGCAGATGGCATCACAGCGGCCGCAGCCTACGCACATCTGGAAACCGGAGCGCTGCTTGAATTCCAGCGTCTTGTGGAGCACTTTGAAGCGCATCCGTTCGCCAGCCTTCTTGCGGAAGCAAAGGCCACCGGCTACCAGGGTATAGTCGTCGAACATACAGGATGTCTGTACGCGGCGGCGTTCACCGGCTTTATGGTCTTCCGTAAAGAACACATCCTGCATGGACCAGCAGGTGCAGGTCGGACAGGCCAGGGTGCAGCGGCCGCATTTGATGCAACGCTTATCATATTCATCCCATACGTGGGATTTGGCGATGGCCGAAGAGAGGTTTTCCGGAATGTGTACCTGGAGCTTGTTTTCGGTCACGTGGTCCGGTACGACGTCGGCTTCCGGAGCTTTGGCTTCGGTGACCGCTTTCCCCAGGACGTCATCTTTGACATCGAGGAAATACTGGCCGTCTTGGTAATTCAAGGCGACATCGTAGTTATCGCTGGTATTCGTGCCCATGGAAACGCAGAAGCAGTTTTCAAATTCCTGGCTGCAGCCCATGAGGACGAACTTGACGCGGTCCCGGACGCGTTTGTAATAGTAATCTTCCGGACCATTCTGGAGATACATGTAGTCAAAGCGTTTGATGGCATGTAAATCGCAGCTGCGCAGTAAAATAATGGCACCCTTTTCCGGAGCTTCAGCTTCGGTGACGGTATTTTCATTAAAATAGAACAACGTCTGACAAACGGGCAATAAAACATCTTTTGCCGAATAGTCCGACCGTTTGTCCCACACGATTTCTTCCGGCTTGGTGATTTTGCCATAGCGTACGATATCCTGCATCGAAGACCGGCCGGTACCGGCAAATAGTTTCGGAGCGTAAATATCATACGTATCCGACCATTTGGCAAAGACCGTGCCCAATGCATCTGCATTTAATTGATAGCCCATGCTGTTACCCTCTTTCCAAAAATATAAATGAGAAATATGATTGATAAACAAATACTTTTTTTCACATAGACTGTGGCGACTCATTAAGCCGCCCCGTTAGCTTTATGATAACAAGCGGGAAAGAAAAAAACCGTTGCCGTGGCAACAGTTTTTTCTAAACTTTTCTAAATATTATGCTTTTTACTCATTAAAAATTATGGTAGTATCTCATTTTGCGATACGTTTCATAGATACTATAGGGCAGTTTGTTTTTCAAAGAAAACGACCATGCCGGCTTAATCGGCCTGGACCACGCCTTTATTTTGCATACAGAAAAAGGGCCTGCGCAAGATGACGTGGCACAAGCCCTTTGTAACTGGTATGTGTTACTTATTCAAAGTCGTTATGGAATTTAATGCGGCGATACGTTTCAAAAGTCAGCCACTTGTCGAAGAGTTCCGCATCCGGGTTATCTCCGGCCTTGGCGTAGTCTGCCTTGAAGGCGGCAAATTCCTGCGGCGAATGGACGTTGATGGCAAAGCCGCGGCCATTGACCAGTGGCTGTTCCGTATAGGCATAGCCATCGAGAGCCAGGATGTTGGCAACTTTGGAATCGCGAATTTCGACGGCTATCTGATCGCGGAGGATGAGGATGTCGAAGTTTTCCGGATAGGCGTACGTTTCACCCTGCGTCGGGATGGTATCGCCGATGTGGTACTGGTGGAACGCCGGTTTGGCCTTGGTAATATTGAGGCTCTGCATGCCGTAGAAGAAATCTTCAAAGATATCGCCACGGCCTTTTAAAGAACCGTTGACAAAGGTATGGTCGGCATTGGTATCGTTGACGTCGATGACGACACCGCAGGCCGATGTCATATTGGTGACACGGTCGATGAGGATCAATTCGCCCAGGCTCTTGTGATGGCTGAAGGTATCAACGACGATTGGTTCCTGCAGGAAGAGGGTGCAGACGGCGATTTCATTTTTGGTGAGGCTCGAAGCCCGCCGTTTTTCACCGGTATTGACGTCGATGGTGTAGTCGATATCGGTGAGGACGCCGACGATTTCTTTCGTCCCCAGTTTGACGACATATTCTTTGCCGACGGCCAGGTCCTGGTCATCCATCCAGAGCATGGTCGCCGTAATGCGCTGGCTCAAAGCGACATCCGTTCCCTTGGTGAAGACACAGCCGCGGGATACGTCGACTTCACGGTCGAGCTGGACGTTGACCGGCTGCCCTTTGACGGCAGAATCGACGGTATCGAAGCCGACGAGGATGGATTTGACCTTGGCTTCTTCCTTGCTCGGCAATGTCGTAATGGTATCGCCGACGGCTAAAGCACCGCTTTCGATCTGGCCCTGGAAGCCGCGGAACGTATGGTTCGGGCGGCAGACGCGCTGGATGGGCAGGTAGAAGCCTTCTTCTTCGTCTTCTTCGACGTTGACCGTTTCCAGGTAATCCAGGATGGTCGGGCCCTGGTACCAGGGCATGTTATCCGACGCCTTGGTGACGTTGTCCCCTTCCGTTGCCGAGACGGGGATGAGGACGACGTTGGCCAGTTCTAATTCGTCGCGGAGCTTGGCAATCTGCCCTTTGATTTCTTCAAACCGTTCCTGGCTGTAGCCGGCCAGGTCCATCTTGTTGATGGCGAAGATGAAGTAGCGGATCCCCATGAGGGCACAGATGCGGGCATGACGGCGGGTCTGGACCAGGACGCCCTTGGTAGCATCGATGAGGATGATGGCCAAATCGGCAAAGGAAGCGCCGACAGCCATATTGCGCGTATATTCTTCATGGCCCGGTGTATCGGCTACAATGAAGCTGCGGTTATCCGTACTGAAATAGCGGTAGGCGACGTCGATGGTAATCCCCTGTTCCCGTTCTGCCATGAGGCCGTCCAGGAGCAGCGAGTAATCGATGGCCCCGCCGCGGCTGCCGACTTTACTTTCCAGTTCCAAAGCCTTCTTCTGGTCGGCATAGAGCAATTTAGCGTCATACAGCAAGTGGCCGATCAAAGTCGACTTGCCGTCGTCGACGCTGCCACAGGTAATAAATTTTAACAAGCCGTTTCCGTTTCTATCCATTTTAGAAATACCCCTCTCTCTTTCTGCGTTCCATGCTGCCAGCTGCTTCATTATCGATGACGCGGCTCGTCCGTTCCGACGATACGGCGCTCAGTGTTTCGTCAATGATGGCATCCAGCGTATCGGCATCCGATTCGATGCCCCCTGTCAGCGGATAGCAGCCCAAAGTACGGAAGCGGATCTTCTTGTGCATGATTTCTTCTCCCGGCTTGAGGCGCATGCGGTCATCGTCAACCATGATGATGTTGCCGTCACGATAGACGCAGGGCCGTTCCTTGGCGAAATACAAGGATACGATGTCGATGTTTTCCCGTTTGATGTACTGCCAGATATCTTTTTCTGTCCAGTTGGAAATCGGGAATACGCGCATACTTTCCCCTTTATGGATGTGCGTATTGTAGAGCTTCCACATTTCCGGGCGCTGGTTCTTCGGATCCCAGGCCTGGGCTTCGTTGCGGAAGGAAAAGATACGTTCCTTGGCACGGGATTTTTCTTCATCCCGGCGGCCGCCGCCAAAGGCAGCCGTAAAGCCGTATTTGTGCAGGGCCTGCTTAAGGGCCTGAGTCTTCATGATGTCCGTATAGGCTGCACCGTAATCGAAGGGATTGACCCCTTGTTTGACCCCTTCCTGATTGATGTATTCAATGAGCTGCAAGCCGTACTTCTTCATGGTTTCATCGCGGAACCGGATCATTTCCTTGAACTTCCACGTCGTATTGACATGAAGGAACGGGAACGGCGGCTTTTCCGGATAAAAGGCCTTTAAAGCCAGGTGAAGCATGACAGAACTGTCCTTGCCGATGGAATAGAGCATGACCGGCTTTTCACATTCCGCAGCCACTTCGCGGATAATGTAAATCGCTTCGGCCTCTAACTTGTCGAGATGCGATAATGCACACATAATATGAAATCCCCCTATTGATAAAATACAGTTTTCAGTTTACAGCAACGGGTGTGTGTTTACTACAAACGCTATGCTACAAACTGCCAACTAATTAATATGAATTGGCTTGTTTGCGGTCGACGGTGATGGTCTTTTCCTGCCCGTCGGCCATATGGATATGCCAATGCAGGTAATGACCTTCGGTCGTGACATTCATCGTACTGCCGCGGCCGCCCATGTCGGCGCCGAGGTAGAAGTCGATAGCCTGGACGGGACATGCCTTGACGCAGGATACACAGCCCCAGCAGTCCTTGGGATAATGCATCCAGGCCTTGCCCTGGTCATTGCGGTCGATGAGGCTGCCTGGGCAGACGTCGATGCACTGGCCGCAGCCGATACAGCGTTCCTGATTAATGCGTATGCTCATAGGTTTCCCCTCCTGATACTAAATTGCGGTAAATCATGTGAATCTGGCCATCGCTACCCAAGCGGGAATTGACGTATTTCAGCCAATCATCGCTCTGATCCGGATAATCCAGGTTTTCGGCAAAGGAATGCCACCGCGTTTCCTTGCGGGCCCGCAGATGGGCGATGAGCACCTTGCAGACCGTCAGCCGTTCGCGCAGTTCGTAGACGAAGAGCAGTTCATGATAGTCGCTGGCACCTACGTGGGCCGCCAGTTCGATGAGCTGGTCGATTTTTTCATCGGCCAGGGCGAGCTGCTTTTCGTTGTACTGGTAATGGCTGCCGATGCCGCCGGCATAGGTATCCATGACTTTCTGCATGGCTTCTTCCAGCTGTTCTACCGTGAAGAAGCTGTCCGTTTCGCCGAGGGCCGCGTTGTATTCGGCGACTTTTTCCGCAAGGATAGCCTTTTCTTCGGCGGCATCGAGGCCGGTCGTATCGGTCAGGCCCTGGCGGACCATATCCTTGGCAGCGATTTCCCCTTCGACCAGCGCCCCGGTGACGTATTTCTGCGGGCAGCCGCCGGCGACGTCGCCAGCCGCGTAGAGATGATGGATGGTCGTCTGACGGTTCGTGTCGACCCAGTAGCCGCTGGCCGTATGACCGCCGACGACGTACGGTTCCGTCCCCTCGATTTCGACGTTCTGCTGGCTCGGCAGCTTCCCGGATTCAATCCATTTCAACGTCTGGCTCGGCGCCATGTTGAGGTACGCCTTGAGGAGCGATTCATCCTGGGCTGGCGTAATCCCTTCTGTGCCGAGATAACAGGGCCCGTTGCCATCCAGCGTTTCCCGGACTGTACCGTACAGGCGCTGGGAGGTGGTCAGGCCGTATTTCTGCTCGTACACTTCGCCGCGGGCATTAATCTGCTTGGCTCCGACACCCTGGGCGATGGTCCCGGTCGGCGCGATGGTATCCTTGCAGCGCAGGGCAATGAAACGCATTTCGAACGTCGTCATCTCGGCCCCGGCCCGGATGCCCATGGCGTAGCCGGCACCGGTATTGAAGGGACAGTACCACATCTTGTGCCGGGAAAAGCCCGGATTGTTGGGCCGGTAGAGGCCGGCCGCGCCGCCCGTGGCACAGAGGACGGCTTTGGCCCGGATTTCATAAGCCGTACCCGTGCGCATATCGAAGCCCAGGGCCCCGGCAATGGTGTTATCGCGGACGATGTAGTCGGTGATGTTCAAATGGTTGATGACCTGTACATCTTCGAGCTTCTTGACGGCA
This sequence comes from Megasphaera jansseni, assembly GCF_047974155.1. NCBI lineage: Bacteria > Bacillati > Bacillota > Negativicutes > Veillonellales > Veillonellaceae > Megasphaera > Megasphaera jansseni. The sequence continues at coordinate 68,236 of NZ_JBHYRR010000008.1, forward strand.
TCGGCCAGGATGGTCTTGATGTTCTCGCCGTTGATCTTGATGTTGCGCGTGCCGCGGGCGACGTATTCGCCCTTTTCGTCCTTCAAGATGACCAGTCCCAGGTCTTCCAGCTTCTTCGTGACTTTGTTGAGGCCTTCAGACATCGTAAGGAGCAGGTCTTCCCGGACGATGCCGGCAGCATCCTTCTTGGCGTAATCGACGTAAAACTGCGGCGTATGGCCTTTGGTGATGTACGCATTCAGGGCATTGACGCCGGCTGCCAGACAGCCGCTGCGGCGGATATCGGCCTTTTCGGCGATGACGATGGACGCATCAGACAGGCTGCGGAGCGTCAGGGCGGCATAACAGCCTGCGGTCCCGCCGCCGATGATGAGGACATCCGTATGGATGATCTTCTCGCTGGTAATCTGCATAGCATAACTCCTTCGTTAAATGTAGAAAACGTCGGCCGACGTCATGGCACTGTTTTCTTTCAAATAGGTCTTGTCGCCGTCGAGGACGTACAAGCGGTAAATGAGGACCTGGACGGTCTCGCCGACAGACAGGGGCGGATCGTCGAAGGAATATTCCCCGTGGATCAAAAGGCCCTTGATGCGGACCGTCACATCGAGGTGGCTGCCGCGGAAGACGACGGCTTCGACCGTCCCCTGTTCGGCGGCACTGATGTACTGTTTCAAAGTCCCTTGTTTATAAATCTTGAGGAACTCAGGCCGGACGATGGCTTGTTTTCCGGCTCCGATCTGCAGGAATCCCGTGAGGACGTTGCAGTTGTCGATGACAACCGGAGTTCCGATAAATTGAGCCACAAAGGGCGTCCGGGGCTGGCGGTAAATATCCAGCGGCGTCCCGACCTGTTCGATATGGCCGTGGTTGGTGATGATGATTTCATCGGCCACTTCGACGGCTTCATCCTGGTCATGAGTGACAAAGATGCTGGTAATGCCGACGCGGTGGATCGTATCCTTGAGCCAGTTGCGCAGTTCCTGCCGGACCTTGGCGTCAATGGCGGCAAACGGTTCATCCAGGAGCAGGACCTGGGGATTCGGCGCCAGGGCCCGGGCAAAGGCGACACGCTGACGCTGGCCGCCGGAAAGCTGGTTAGGATAACGCTTTTCCATTCCCGACAAGCCGACGAGGTCGATCATCTCCAGGACGCGCTGCCGGATTTCCGCTTTCGGCCGCTTCTGGATTTCCAGCCCGAAAGCGACGTTATCGTAAACCGTCATATAGCGGAACAAGGCGTAGTTCTGAAAGACGAAGCCGATGCCCCGCTTGGCTGCGGGAATATCATTGACCCGGCGGCCGTCGATGAAGATGTCGCCGCTGTTGGGGTTCTCCAGCCCTGCCAGCATACGCAGGATCGTCGTCTTGCCGCTGCCGCTGGGCCCGAGGAGGGCGACGAGCTTGCCCTTGTCGATGCCAAAGGAGACATCGCGCGATGCGTGGAAGGAGCCGTAATTCTTTTCGATGTGTTTCATTTCGACATACATGCGCTTCACCTCCTTTATGACGTCTTATCGGCCTTGGCTTCGAGGAAAGTCCGGAGCAGCAGGACGATGATGGCTAACAGGACTAACAGCGACGATACGGCAAAGGCCGCCGTGATGGAATCGGCCGACCCGGACTGATAGAGGGCGTCGATTTCCAGGGGCAGCGTAAAGGTTTCGCCGCGCAGCTTGGACAGGGCACTGACCGCCCCGAATTCTCCGAGGGCCCGCGCCGTACAGAGGACGATGCCATAGAGCAGGGCCCATTTGATCTGCGGCAGGGTGATGCGGAAGAAAATCGTCCAGCCGCTGGCCCCCATGAGGGCTGCCGCTTCCTCTTCATCGCGGCCGTTGGTACTGAGGACGGGGATGATTTCCCGGAAGACAAAGGGAAAGGTGACGAAAATCGTCGCCAAGATGACGCCAGGAACGGCAAAGACAATCTGGATATCCGTTCCCCAATAATCGTTGAGGACTTCGATCCACTGGCCGATCCAGCCCATGCGGCCGAAGGTCATGATGAAGGCCAGGCCGGCGATGACCGGTGAGATGGAAAAGGGGATATCAATGAGCGTCGTCAGGAAATGCTTGCCGCGGAAATCGAATTTCGAAATAGCCCAGGCCGCGCCGAGGCCGAAAATCGTATTGACGAAGACGGCGATGACCGTCGCGATCAAAGTCAGGCGCAAAGCCGACAGGACGTAGGGCGTCGTCAGGGCCCGGATGTAGAAATCCCAGCCTTCGGCCAGCGAATTGGTGATGACCGAAATGAGGGGCACAATGAGCATGATGACGACGAAGAGGACGCTGATAGTCAGCAGCACGACTTCGGTCTTACTGTGTTTCATAACGTCTCCCCTCCTCTACTGGACGCGCCGGGCCTGATGGACCTGGATCATATTAATCGAAAACAAAGTAACAAAAGCGATGACCAGCATAGCCAGGGCAATGGCCGTCGCGCTGGCGTAATCGACGTAATTGAGCTTCTGCATGATGACGTACGATACGACCTGCGTATGATGCTTGGCGCTGTTGCCGGAAATATAAATGACACTGCCGTATTCGCCGAGGCCTCTGGCAAAAGCCAGTCCAAAGCCGGTCAGGAGGGCCGGCCGCAGTTCCGGGAAAATGATGCGCCGGAAAATGGTGAACGTCGACGCGCCGAGCATACTGCCCGCTTCTTCATACGTCGGGTCGAGCTTTTCCAGGACCGGCTGGATCGAGCGGACGACGAAGGGAATGCCGACGAAGATCATGGCGATGGTCAGGCCGATTTTGGTATAGGCGATCTGGATGCCATAGCTGGCAAAGAAGCTGCCAAAGAAGCCCGTATCGGAATAGAGCTTGGATAAGGTAATGCCGGCGACGGCCGTCGGCAGGGCAAAGGGCAGTTCGATGACGCCGTTCAGGAGCCGTTTGCCCGTGAACTCATAGCGGACCAGGACCCAGGCCAGGATGAAACCGAAAACGCAGTTCACCAGCGCTGCCAGGATGGAACAGGAAATACTGGTGATGAACGCATTGCGGATGCCGCTGTTGGTGATAAGCTTGGCGTAGTCATTCGCCGTCAGCTGCAGGGAATGGGCCAGGACCGAAGCCAGCGGGATGAGAATGAGCAGGGACAACATGGTAATCGTCATGCCCATGGACAGGCCAAAGCCGGGAATAATCTGATTGCGCCCGCCGGAACGGGCAAAAAAATGTTTCATCCGGCTCCCCTCCTATTCGTTACCGTTGACGTCGGCCATGATCTTATCGAACAAGGCATCGTCATTGAAAAATTTGACATAAGCTGCATCCCAGCCGCCGAAGTCGCTGATCTTGGTCAGCTTGACCTTGAGATCGAAACGGTCGGCATAACGCTGAAGGATGTCCGGATTCGACGGCCGGAAACCGTTCTTGGCAGCCAGCTCCTGGGCTTCATCGGAATAAAGGTAGGCCAGGTATTCATGGGCGGCTGCTTCATGGCCCTTGCGCCGTGCCAGGCGGTCGACGACGGCCACGCTGGGCTGGGCCTGGATACTGATACTGGGAACGACGAGGTCGAACTTATCGGGATATTCCTGCATCGAATAAAGCGCTTCGTTTTCCCAGGCGATAAGGACGTCACCTTGTCCGTTTTCGACGAAGGTCGTCGTCGAGCCGCGGGCCCCGGAATCCATGACGGTGACGTTGCGGTACAAGTCGGTCAGGAAAGCACGGGTCTTGATTTCATTTCCCCCGAAATGGTCAAGCCCCCAGCTCCAGGCCGCCAGGAAGTTCCAGCAGGCACCGCCGCTGCTCTTGGGATCCGGCGTAATGACGCTCACGCCGGGTTTCACCAAATCATCCCAGTCGCGTATCCCTTTCGGGTTCCCCTTGCGGACCAGGAAGACGATGGTCGACGTGTACGGTGCCGAATCATTGGCAAAATCGCTCTGCCAGCCTTCATGGATGAGGCCGGCCTTTTCGATGAGCGAAATATCATGGGCCAGGGCCAGAGTCACGACATCGGCCTGGCTGCCCTCAATGACCGACCGGGCCTGACTGCCCGATCCGCCATGGGACTGGATGATGCGGATATCCTTGCCTGTCGTTTCTTTATAATGTTTCTGGAATAATTCATTATATTCTTTATATAACTCACGGGTTGGATCATACGAGACATTGGTCAGCGTCACCGTGCCGCCGCTCTCAGCGGTATCGCTGCGTCCGCAGCCCGCCAAGGCCCCCGCGACGGCCAGTACTGTCGAAAAAGCCAGTATAGCTATGATGCGCTTCTTGTTCATTTTCTTTCCCCCTCTATACCGGCTTAGATGCCTTACCCCTCAAATAAAGCCGTCGATAAATAGCGTTCGCCGCCATCCGGCAGGAGGACGACGATGGTCTTGCCTTCGTTTTCCGGCCGGATGGCCAGCTCCAGGGCCGCCTGCAACGACGCGCCTGATGAAATGCCGACCAGCAGGCCGTCGGTCTTGGCCACTTCCCTCGCCCGGCCGTAGGCGTCCTCATTGGATACGTCGATCACATCATCTACGAGAGACATATCCAGGACTTTCGGAATGAACCCGGCGCCAATCCCCTGAATGGCGTGCGGGCCCGGCCGGCCGCCGTGAAGGACGGCAGAATCTTTCGGTTCGACGGCAACGATCTGGACCGTTTCTTTATGGGCTTTCAAGCCCTGGGCCGTCCCCGTAATGGTTCCCCCCGTGCCGACAGATGAAATGAAGATATCGACCTGGCCATCCGTGTCGCGCCAGATTTCTTCAGCCGTCGTCTGGCGATGGATAGCCGGATTGGCCGGATTGTCGAACTGCTGGGGAATGAAGGCGTTGCCGTAAGAATCCCTCAATTCTTCGGCTTTGCCGATGCTGCCGCGCATCCCCTCGATGCCCGGTGTCAGCACGATTTCCGCCCCCAGGGCCGACACGATCTTACGCCGTTCCAGGCTCATCGTGTCGGGCATGGTCAAAATCAGGTGCAGGCCCTTCACGGCGGCCACCAGGGCCAGGCCGATGCCCGTATTGCCACTCGTCGGCTCGATGATGACTGTATCCTGATTGATTTTCCCCTGACGGATTCCCTCTTCGATCATCGCCGCAGCCACGCGGTCTTTGACGCTGCCCAAAGGATTCATGTACTCCAGCTTGCCCAGGATGCGGGCCTTGAGGCCGTGGACCTCCTGCCAGTGGGTCAGTTCCAAAAGCGGCGTATTGCCAATTAACTCTGTCAAATACTTTGCCACATGCTCCATGTCATCAGCTCCTTTTCGGCAAAAGAAAAGCGCCACCTGATAAATGCAGATGGCGCTATAAATAGACGTATGCCCATGACTTCATCTGCCAGGTTGATTCCTGCTGGAATTGGCACCTTACGTACGTAGGTTGCCGCAGCGTCATTGGGCCAGTCCCTCGGCTGCTCTGGATGAATAGGTTTCGTATTGTATTGTCCTTATGAATGGTTGTACAATACGATCATATCGTACAACACATGATGGTCAAATTTTTTAAGTACCCCATGATTACATACCTCTTAATGATTGAAAATGAAGTGTTCCCTATCGGAAACGTTACTGAGATTGTACACTTTACTTAGTATATTGTCAAGGGATTTTAAGCAAAAACTTTCATATTTTACAATGTAAACGTTATACCTCGTATTACAAACAGAGATTTAACTTTATAAATTACATTTTTTATAAGTAAAAGGAGCTTGTCGTATAACGACAAGCTCCTTTTTAAGGGGTTAGCCGTTAGGGGTTAGCCGTTAGTGTCTAACAGCTACCGGTAACGGCTAGCTGCTAACTGCTAACTGCTAACACACCCTCAATGCGTGGCTGTGGGCTGAGCGTCGTGGTGCGCCGTTTTATTGTCGGCGTGGACGAGTTCTTTGCCGCAGTGGTAGACGATGGAAACAGCCAGGACCATCAGGGCGATGGCCAGGACGAACTGCAGGCCTTCGATGAGGAGCGACCAGTTGCCCGAGGCAATCTTGATGATCAGGGCATAGGCCGATTCGACCAGTGCTGTCATGGTAACGCAGAACATGACGACCATCGGGACGTACAGCATGAAGCTCTTGCGGCCCGTCGTCTTGAGGAAGACGGTCAGGCAGATGAGGACCATAGCCGACAACAGCTGGTTAGCCGACCCGAAGAGCGGCCAGATGTTCATATAGCCGCCCAGGCAGAGCAGGAAGCCGAAGAACAAAGTGATGACCGTAGCAAAGTATTTATTGACGCAGATTTTCTGGATAGCATTCATTTCCTGTCCTTCATCGACACTGAACAATTCCTGGAAGGACATACGGCCGATACGGCCGACCGCATCGAGGGTCGTCAGGGCCAGGGCCGAAACGCACATGGTCATGATGCAGGCAGCGGCCGTCTGGGACAGGCCGAACATGGTGAAGAAACCAGCGACAGCGCCGGAGAAAATCTGGAACGGAGTCCCCGAAGCGACATGGCCGTTAGAAGCGGCTGCGCAGGCAATGACCAGGGAAACGACACCTAAAACGGATTCAACGCACATAGAACCATAGCCGACGAAGACGGAATCCTGTTCTTTATCCAGGGTCTTTGACGACGTACCGGAGGAAACGAGGCTGTGGAAGCCAGAAACGGCACCGCAGGCGATGGTGATGAACAGAATCGGGAACAAATCCTTGCCACCGACCGAGAAGGACGTGAAGGCCGGCATATTCAGCGTCGGCTGTGCAACGAAGATGCCGATGACGCCGCCGGCGATCATCATGAGCAGCAGGAAGGCGCTGATATAGTCACGCGGCTGTTTCAAGAGCCACATGGGCATGATGGAAGCAAAGAAAATATAAGCGAAGATGATATACAACCAGGTCATGCGGTCCAGGTAAATCGGCAGGTCGATGCCGACATAGAGCATGGCAATCAAGAGGACAATGGCAATGACAAAGCGTACCTTTTCACTGGGATTGAACTTCTTGATGAACAGGCCAAAGGCGATGGCGACGAAGATAAAGAGCATGGAAATGGAAGCCGCTGCGGCATTAGGCAGGACCATGGACCCATCTTTGGCAAAGCCGTTGAAGGTCGTAGCGACGATATCGCCGAAAGCGGCGATGACCAGCAGGCTGAAGACCCAGCAGAAGAGCAGGAACAGGCGGCGGCCCGTCGTGCCGATATACTTTTCGATGAGGACGCCCATGGATTTGCCGTCATTCTTCATCGATGCATAGAGAGCTGCAAAGTCCTGGACGGCCCCGAAGAAGACGCCGCCGATCATGAGCCATAAGAAGGCCGGCAGCCAGCCATAAGCGGCTGCGATGATTGGGCCCGTGACAGGGCCGGCACCGGTAATAGACGAGAACTGATTGGCAAAAACCGTGAATTTAGAAGACGGCGTATAATCCTGACCATCTTCCAGGCGATGAGCCGGCGTCAGGGCGTTGGGATCGATTCCCCACGTCTTAGCCAGCCACTTGCCATAGAACCGATAGGCTACCGCCAGGATGACGATAGCACAGGTGACTAAAACAACACCATTCATACAAATTCCTCCTATACTTACAAAAAACAAATAGTTTGGTGCGGAGGAGCTGAAGATGTTAAGACAAATAAAGAATAAAGGCTATAAAATACATCTTCGCTTCTGCGCATATGTACGGTATATCACGATTAAAAAGGCCTGTCAAATATACCATTAAGTCATTGTCGGCGTTTCGCTTATAATTTTTAAGAATAAAAAAGAGATTAAACGTTATGTTTTCGTTTAATCTCTTTAACATATTACATGCCAATGTGGCAATTATTTATATTTTATGGATTTCAATTTTTTCACTCTTAATGTCCCGTCAAGCTGGCCTGGCCGGCCTGGCTCGTCTGACTGCGCTGCGCCGTACGCGAACGACGGACTCTTTTCTTGCGGGCAGCCGCTTTCTTGGCATTGGCCTGGAAGTTCGCGACGATAGTCCGGGCCAGCCAGCCCATCAAACAGCCTGTCAGCAGAATCTTGACAGCCAGCAAATCCCACGTCGTCGATAATAATAAGGCCAATACGACAAAAATAGACGTAACGATCGTTTTATTCATGAACAAACACATCTCCCCTGTCGATATACAAAAAATTCATCAAACTATCTTTAATTATATACTTTTTTCATGAATTCAACAAGGGCTTGCCGCACGACAGCTACGCAAAAGTCAGCCGCATCTGATACCAGGTGACGCCGCCATGGACAGAGGCGCTGACGCCTTCGTTCTGGAAGCCGAATTTTGCATAATACGGGAGCAGCTTGTCTTTACAGGTCAGGACCAGGCCTTTGCGTCCCTGCCGCCTGGCATCGGCAATGGCCGCTTCCAGGAGCTGTCCGGCATAGCCATGGCGGCGGTACGAAGGCAGGGTATTGACGCCGAATATCATCTGCCAGTCCCCTTCTTCGTCATGCATGGCGGCCTGGGCGTACATTTCATCGGTCAAATCCCGTTCATCCGTCACCATGCCGTCGACGAAGGACACGAGGGTTCCCTTTTCATCGAAGAGCAGCCAGAAATGCGCCCCATAATGGGCCAGGCGGTCCTGAAATTCCGCTGCCGTCGCCGCTTCTGCCGGCGGGAAGCAGGCTTTTTCTACAGCCGTCACAGCGGCTAAATCGGCCATCGTAGCCGTTCTGATTTTCATGATAAGTAATCTCCTCTTTCCTGTATCGTTTCTCTTCATGATACAGGCTATTTTGTTTCAGTCATTATTTGATTTTATTCAGCTGCGCTGCCAGTTCTTCCGCTGACGGGTCGCCGTTGACCGGCGTCATGATGTTCTGCTGCCCTAAGTAGAGCGTACCGCCAGAGGCCGTGGCCTGCTGCTGATTATGACCGTTCTTATAAGCTGCGGCCAGGTTGCCCAGGACGAAGTACGACCGTTCGGCACTACTCATGCTGGACGTGGCAGCGGGCTTGATGAATTTCTTGCCGTTGACGTAGACCGTGCCGTCTTTGACGCTGGCATGTTTGCCGCTCATTTCGTAGAGCTTGTTGGCGTAGTTATCGCGCCGTTCCTGGTTGGACGGGTGGTCGGACGGCGAGAAGATTTCACCGACGAAGTTGCTGGAATTATTGCCCTGTTTTTCCATGACCCGCTGCCAGATGGCGGCTGTCGCTCCCGGATTATAGCCAGCCCGGGTAATATAATCGAAGGACAGGTTGTCCGCTTCCCATTCAGCAGCCCTGTCGATATGGACCGTTTCGATCTGATTGCTGACCGTATTGAGGATGAGGTTGTTCAGGCCGGATCCGCCAATCGTATCGGCCAGGACCATCTTGCCGATTTCGACATTGACCTTCTTCTGCGTCGAGTTGGCGACGTGGTGCTTCTGGCCATGGCCCATTTCATGTCCTAAGACGACGGCGATTTCATCATCGTTGCTGACCAGGTCGAACATGCCCTTGTTGACGACCATGACGTGGCCCATGGTGCAGGCCGCATTAAAGGTCGTATCCGGACTGACATACCAGCGGTACGGCAGACTGGTAATACTGGAATCGGTCTGGGCGATGCTGGCGCTGAGACGGTTCATGATGGTCGACAAGCGTTCATTATAATATTCATTGTTGAGGACGCCGGTCTGCTTGGTGACGGACTGGTAAATCGCAGCCTGTCCTTCTTTCGTCGTATCATACTGCTTGATCTGCTTGCTCAGGGCCGACTTCACCTGGAGACCGCCGATGACGTCGGTAATGAGGTCCGCCTGGACCGGCTGGACCGGAACGATGCCCATAGGCAGTGAAAACGCGGCCATGACGGCGACGCAGGCTGCAGCTGCTTTTTTCTTCATATTCATAAAAAATCACCCTTCCCCTGTAACGGAAATCTATACTTCCATTATACAAGGAAAGGGTGGACTTGCAAGGCTTAATGAGCCGTAATTTCTTCGTAATCGACTTCTTCGCCCTGTTTTTCGCGGACGACGACTTTTTCCTGGAATTCGAAACATTCCTTGGCAATATCCTTATTCAGCCAGATGAGGCAGATGAGGTTCGGAATGATCATCAGTCCGTTCATGGTATCGGAGAAATTCCAGACCATGTCCAGTGTCGTCGTAGCGCCGACAAAGGTGATGAGACTGAAAATGACACGGTAGCCGACGATGACGGCCCGGGCCTTGATGAGGTATTCCAAAGCTTTTTCGCCGTAATATTCCCAGCCCAGGATGGTCGAGAAGGCGAACAGCGCCAGGGCGACGGACACGATGAACTTGCCGTATTCGCCAAAGACGGAACTAAAGGCCAGGATGGTCAGCTGAGCCCCGGTGACGAGTTTGCCCGTCGACGGGTCGATGGTCCCCAGCGTCCCCGACGAGGCGATGACCAGGCCGGTCAGCATACAGATGATCATGGTATCGAAGAAAGTCCCGGTCATATTGATGTAGCCCTGGCGGGACGGATGGTCTGTACGGGCTGCCGCAGCGGCAATCGGAGCCGAACCGAGGCCGGCTTCATTGGAGAAGACACCGCGGGCGACGCCCCAGCGCATGGCCTGGAGAGTCGAAGCGACGACGGTACCGCCGACGCCGCCGGCGACGGAATCGAAGGAAAAGGCCATGCGGAACATTTCAGCGACGCCAGCCGGGACGGCCGACCAGTTGACGACGATAACGATGATAGAAGCGACGAAATAGAAAGCCGCCATGAAGGGGACGACGACACTCGATACGCGGCCGATGCCCTTGATACCCCGCAGGAAAATAGCCAGGGACAAGACGGTGATGACGGCGCCGACGAGATACGTCGGGATGGCATAACTCGTAAAGAGGGCGGCCGAAATGGAATTGGCTTGGGTCATATTGCCGATGCCAAAGGATGCACAGACGGCAAAGAAAGCGAAGAGCCAGGCCAGGGTGTGGCCGCAGACCTTGTTCTTGATGCCGTTCTTCATGGCATACATCGGGCCGCCGCACATTTCACCGACGCTGTTCGTTTCGCGGTATTTGACGGCCAGGACCGATTCACCGTATTTCGTCGAAAGACCGAAGCAGGCACTGATCCACATCCAGACCAGGGCACCCGGTCCGCCCAGGACCATGGCCGTGGCGACGCCGACAATGTTGCCCGTACCGACCGTGGCAGCCAGGGCCGTCATGAGCGACTGGAACGGCGAAATATCGCCGGCATGCTTACCGTTGCGGAAAATCATCATGATGGAATAGTGCAGGTTCCGCCAAGGGAGGAATTTCAGACGGATGGTCAGGAAAATGCCCGTCCCGACCAGAAAGGCCAGCATAATAGGTCCCCAGACAAAATTGTTGACATCCTTCAAAATCATACCGACATCCATACAAACTCCCCCTTTACGAAGACAGCGCCCAAAGTATTAATAAAAACAAGTAATTCTATGCTGTCCATTTAATATACTAGGAAATTATACCATTTTATATTAAATATGTAAAGTGTCAAACGTTTAATCAGTAAAAAAATGGGGCTGTCGCACGAAGTTTTTTGCCATCATGCGAGACCCCTTCAACTTAAAAGTTTTTCGTTCGTAGTTCATCGTTCATCGCGATGGATTGATATTTTTAATCCCATACGACAAACGATGAACGACCTACGATCAACGTAAAAAGAGGCTGTCTTAATGCGACAGCCTCTTTTTAATGGGGCTAGTGGCTAGTGGTTAGCCGATAATTTTAAATTTAAAGCGGGAGCACTCATACAGACGGCGTTCCGGGATTCCCATAAGCGGGCCGCCTTTCAGGATGGCCCCTACGAGCCACGAACCACGAACTACGAGCCACGAGCTACTAAAACTAAATCTGTGCAAAGAGTTTCTTTCGGGTCCGTTCGGCTTCGGCTTTAATCTTTTCAATGTCCAGTTTGGTGAATTCTTTATGACGCAGGAGGACTTCACCGTTGACCAGGACCGTATCGACATCCATGCTGTTGGCACTGTAAGCCATGAGGCTCAGGGTGTCGTTCTTGGGATACCAGTGCAGGCCTTCGCGGTCGACGAGGGTGATGTCGGCTTTATAGCCCGTTTCCAGCTTGCCGATGTCCGTATAGCCCAGGCACTTGGCGCCGCCTTCGGTCAGCATGTTGATAGCCGTTTCGGCCGGGATGACCAAGGGGTCCAGGGTGTTGGCCTTGTGGATGAGCGTAGTCAGGCGCATTTCTTCGACGATGTCGAGGTTGTTGTTGCTCGACGCCCCATCCGTCCCCAGACCGACGGTGATGCCTTTGGCCAGCATCTTGGGTACCGGTGCGATACCGCTGGCCAGCTTCAGGTTACTGCCCGGATTATGGGCGACGCGGACGTGCTTTTTCGCCATGATATCCATATCGTCGTCATCGACCCAGACGCAGTGAGCAGCCAGGCAGCCGCAGTCCAATACGCCGATTTCATCCATCAGGGCAATCGGCGACTTGCCGTACTGCTGCTTGATGTTTTCGACTTCCCCTTTGGTTTCGCTGAGGTGAATATGGATTTCTGCCCCTAATTCCCGTGCCAAGTCGACAAATTTATGAAGATATTCCGGCGGGCACGTATAGGGAGCATGAGGCCCCATCATGACGGTGATGCGGCCATCGGCCTTGCCATGCCAGTCGTTAAAGAGCTGGCGGCTTTCATCGAGGCCCGTCTGGGCATTCGGTCCGACACCGATGCTGCCACGGCATAAGCAGGCCCGGATCCCCGATTCTTCGACGGCGCGGGCTTCCTGATCCATGTGGTCGTACATATCGGCATAGGCCGTCGTACCGCAGCGGATCATTTCGGCAATGCCCAGCATGGACTGGGCATAAATGACGTCGTCCGTCAATTTGGCTTCAGCCGGCCAGATTTTCTTTTCCAGCCAGTCCATGAGCTGCATGTCGTCGGCATAGCTGCGGAAGACTGTCATGGCCACATGGTTATGGGTATTGACGAAGCCCGGCAGGGCCAGCATCCCCTTTCCGTCGATGACTTCGTCGTAATCGGCCGTATCCGGCGCTTCAGGAAAACCGGTAATGCGTGAGCCGTCGATGGCGATGTTCTGGCCTTCTAAGACATGGTGGTCCTGGTAGAGGGCTACGTGCTGAATCAATTTTTTCATCGTTTTCCCTCCTGGTCCTTAGTCGAGATTCAAATATTTACGCTGTTCTTCGCTGAGCGTGTCGATGGCATAACCCATGGAAGCCAGTTTGATCTTGGCGATTTCCGTATCGATTTCATGGGGCAGGACATAGACATGGTTGCCCAATTCGGCATGGTGTTCCAAGATGTATTTGGCAGCCAGGGCCTGAACGGCAAAGGAGAGGTCCATGATTTCAGCCGGATGACCGTCACCGGCAGCCAAGTTGACCAGGCGGCCTTCAGCCAGGAGGTTGATGACATGGCCGTTCGGGAGTTCATAGCCTTCGATGTTGTGGCGGGCTTCAAAATGGCGGACTGCCAGGGCTTCCAGTTCGGGCTTGTTGATTTCTACATCAAAATGACCGGCATTGGCCAGGACGACGCCGTCTTTCATGTTCTTCATGTGTTCGCCGCGGATGACGTCTTTGTCGCCGGTCAAGGTGACGAAGATATCGCCGACTTTAGCCGCTTCGGCCATGGGCATGACTTCAAAGCCGTCGAAAACGGCTTCGATGGCTTTGATCGGGTCGACTTCAGTGACGATGACATGGGCACCCAAGCCTTTGGCACGCATAGCGCAGCCCTTGCCGCACCAGCCGTAGCCGGCGACGACGACTTTCTTACCGACGACAGTCAGGTTCGTCGTGCGCATGATGCCGTCCCACGTGGACTGGCCTGTGCCATAGCGGTTATCAAAGAGGTATTTGCAGTACGAATCATTAGCTGCCACCATGGGGAACTTCAATTCGCCGGCTTTGTCGAGCCCGTGGAGACGGTTGACCCCAGTCGTCGTTTCTTCCGTGCCGCCGAGGAGATTTTCCATGGCATCGGCCCGCGTCGTGTGCAGAAGATGGACCTGGTCGCCGCCGTCATCAATGATGATGTCCGGATGATGGTCCAGGGATTTATTGAGGAAATCGAAGTATTCTTCATCGGTAGCGCCATACCAGGCATAGACCGTCAGGCCGTCTTCTACGAGAGCGGCTGCGACATCGTCCTGCGTGGACAAGGGGTTGCTGCCGGTAACGATGACGTTAGCGCCGGCGCGATGAAGGACTTCAGCCAGATAGGCCGTCTTGGCTTCGAGATGGACGCTGACGCAAATCGTTTTGCCTTTAAAGGTCTGGTCGGCTTTCAGTTTGTCGCCAATGGCATTGAGGGCCGGCATGTGACGATCGACCCAGCTGATTTTTTCATGACCGCTTTTAGCTAACTTGATATCGCGAATAATAGATTCCATACGAGTAAGACCTCTTTCTTTAATGAATGATTATGATTGGAAAAACGCCGGTACGGATACAGCATCCGGCCGGTGGATAATGCCCTTTTCCGTTACGATGGCGCGGATATTTTCATGAGGCGTCACATCGAAAGCGGGATTGAAGACGGGCGTTTCGGGGAGGGCTGCCGCCACACCCCGGAAGGAACGGACTTCATCGTGATTCCGTTCTTCAATGGGAATCTGGCTGCCATCGGAGAGGGACAAATCGAAGGTCGAAGCCGGCGCCGCGATGTACAGGGGAATCGCAAGTTCCCGCGCCATCAGGGACAGTCCATAGGTCCCGATTTTATTGGCCGTATCGCCATTGGCAGCGATGCGGTCGGCACCGACGATGATGGCATCGACGCCCTTGGTCTTGAGCGTCCAGGCAGCCATATTGTCCGTAATGAGTGTAACCGGAATCTGGTCGGCCATGAGCTCGAAGGCCGTCAGGCGGGCCCCCTGCAGGAGCGGCCGCGTTTCATCGGCATAGACCATGGACACCAGGCCCCGGCGGTGGAGCTCGCGGATGACACCCAATGCCGTGCCGACGCCAGCCGTAGCCAGGGCTCCGGCATTGCAGTGCGTGAGCAGCGTCAAGGGATGGCCGATTTTTGCCAGCTCATCTGCCCCATACCGGGCCATAGCCGTATTGATGGCCACATCGGCTTCATGGATGGCAATGGCTTTCCGTTCCAGCACAGCCGTCACCGCCTGTGCCCCCTCTGCCTCATGCTGGCGGACACAAGATAGCATCTGAGTCAGGGCCCAGTGCAGGTTGACCGCCGTCGGACGGGCTGCGTCGAGTTCCCGGCAGATGGCTTCCAAGGATGCCAAAAAGGGCGCATCTCCCCCTTGCTGGCATAACTCCCGTGCCGCCAGGACGACGGCATAGGCGGCGGCCACACCGATAGCCGGTGCCCCGCGCACGGCCAGGACCGCAATAGCCTGGCGCACGTCCTGCCAGGAATGGCAGGGCAGATAGATTTCTTCAAAGGGCAGCTTCGTCTGGTCCAGGAGGAATAGCGTGCCCGTTTGCCAGCGCAGTGTATCCATTATACCGTAAACCCTCCATAAGCCTGCAAGGTATGACGGCAGGCGCAGTCGCTGTCATCGTATAACTCGATGCTCTTCAAGATGAGCTGCTGCAGGCGCTGTGAATTTTCCGCCATGGCTTCGACGACTTCTTCATGGGTAAGCGGCGTCGGCGAAATACCTGCGGCAAAATTGGTGACCATGGAAATCGTAGCATAACAGATTTCCGCTTCTCTGGCCAGGCAGACTTCCGGGACATTGGTCATGCCGACCAGATCGCCGCCGAGCTTTTCATACATCCGGATTTCCGCCGGCGTTTCGAAACGCGGCCCTTCCGTGCAGACATACGTTCCCTTATCGTGGAGATCATAACCGCCAAGGGCTTTGGCGGCAGCCGCCACGGTCCGGCGCAAGATCGGGCAATACGGTTCCGTCATATCGACGTGGACGACGCCGTTTTCACCGCCGTCAAAGAACGACGTATGACGGCATTTAGTAAAGTCCAGGAACTGGTCGGGCAGGACAAAGTCGCCGGGCTTGTCGTCGCGGTTCAGGGAGCCGACTGCCGTCGTCGATAAAATAGCCGTGACGCCCAGGCGCTTCAGGCCCAGGATGTTGGCCCGGTAATTGATAAGATGCGGCGGAATCGAATGATTCCGGCCATGGCGGGGCAAAAAGACGAGTCCCTTATCTTTATACGTCCCCTGCCAATAATGGATGGTCCCGTAAAAGGTATCCATATAGTCTTCATGGACGTTGGACAATATCTTCGGGTCGCAGACACCGGTACCGCCGATGATGGCAATGAGTCCCATCGTAAAACCTCCTCCGTAAAATTAATTCTTCTTATGGCGCTGGGCAGCCGTTTCGTACAGGGCTGTCAGTTCATCGTGAGACAATACGTATTGGGCCCCGCAATACTGACAGGTCATTTCTACCTGAGGGTCCTTCAAGAGGGCTTCCTTGTCTTCCTGACGCAGGGACAACAGGGCATTTTCAAAACGCTGGCGCGAACACGTGCAGCGCCAGTACAGGTTCTGCCGATAGAGTTCCTTGAAATGCATGCCGCTGAGGATGATGTCGATGAGGCCTTCGCCATTGGGATGGTCCTGCAAATACGTCGTCAAGGCCCCGACCTGGGTAATATTGGCTTCCACGCGGGCCAGGTCTTCATCCTTCGCCCCCGGCAAAGCCTGGACGAGAAAACCGCCGGCAGCGGCAATGGTGTAATCCTGCTTGACCAGGACGCCCAGGCTGATCGTCGATGGTATCTGTTCCGACGTGAACAGATAATAGGCAATGTCTTCGGCCACTTCCCCAGAAACCAAGTCAGCCTGGCTGGTATAAGTCGTCTTTTCCGGCGTAAAGCGCGTCACCGTCAACTGGCCGTGCTGGCCGACAGCGGCCGACACATCGAGCTTGCCGTTGGCCTTCAAAGGCAGGTCGACCTGAGGATTATCCACATAGCCGCGGAGCTTGTTGGTATCGAAGCAGTCTGCATGGACAGCCCCTAAAGGACCGTCACCGGCGATTTTCAGCGAAACCCCTTCGTGATTCTTATAATCACCGGCTAACAGCGCCGCCCCGGTCATCGTCCGGCCCAGTGCCGCACAAGCCACGGGCGACAAATTATGACGCTGCCGGGCCTTTTCGACAATCCCCGTCGTCAAGGCAATGGACACCCGGATGAGCTCATCCGATGTATAATGAATGATCTGGTTATGTGTAATCATGTATGTTCTATCCTTTCTTTACAAATCCAGTCTCTATTATACAACATCGGTGCAGACCTAGCCAGTGCCTTTTGCATGTGTTTGGGAGCCTATCGGCCCCGCAGGCCGCCGTTCGCAGGCCGCCTCGGATTCAGATGCCGCTTCGCGGCAACAGACTCAAAAGAACAACATCGCCTCGAGCGACCCTCGTCTCGTAAAAAATGCCCCAGTCGGGGGCCGTTTTTTTTTGCGAACTGCGACCGGCCACCTGCGAACTGCGTTCATTTCATGAGTCTGTCGCGGCGGGACGCCGCATCTGAGTCCGAGAAAAAGTCATGGTTCGTAACTCGTAAAAGTCTGCCATTATATTCGAATGGGCTCTGGGCAACTCTCTCTAGCGGGCTCGCCACGTGCGAGCCCCTACAGACACTCGAATGGGAGGTGATGAAATCTCGCAACGGGTCGGCGGCCTGTGAACTGCGGCCTGCGGCTGAAAAAGGCCCGTCTTATGGCGACGGGCCTTTTTCAGTATCTATGAGTTACATTTAGGTTGGAGCCTAGCGGATGGAGACGTCTTCGCCGGCGAGGATGCGTTTCATCGTACGGGCCGGGCACATCTTGCCACACATGGTGCAGGTACCTTCACATTCTGGTTTGCTCGATTCGTAGTAACGGCGGGCTTTTTCCGGGTCGATGGACAAGGAAATCATCTTGTCGAAGTCGACGTCGACGCGGGCTTTGCTCATAGCGTCATCCCATTCCTGGGCACCCGGGATGCCTTTGACCAGGTCGGCAGCGTGGGCTGCGATGCGGGCAGCGATGATGCCTTCTTTGACGTCGTCGACGGTCGGCAGGCGCAGGTGTTCGGCCGGTGTGACGTAGCAGAGGAAGTCGGCACCGCAGGAAGCGGCGATGGCACCGCCGATGGCGCTGGTGATGTGGTCATAGCCCGGTGCGATGTCCGTGACCAAAGGCCCGAGGACGTAGAACGGAGCGCCGTGGCACAGGCGTTTTTCGATTTTCATGTTGGCTGCGATTTCGTTGAGGACCATGTGGCCCGGGCCTTCGATCATGACCTGGACGTTATGGGCCCAGGCGCGCTTGGTCAATTCGCCGAGCGTAATGAGTTCTTCGATCTGGGCAGCGTCGGTGGCGTCATGAGTACAGCCCGGACGGCAGGCGTCGCCGAGGCTCAGGGTGACGTCGTATTTTTCACAGATGTCGAGGAGACGGTCATAGTATTCGTAGAACGGGTTTTCCTGGTTGTTCATTTCCATCCAGGCAAAGAGCAGCGAGCCGCCGCGGGAGACGACGTTGGTCAGGCGCGGGTTGTCTTTGATGCGCTGAGCCGTCTTGCGGTTCATGCCGCAGTGGATGGTCATGAAGTCGACGCCGTCTTCTGCGTGCTGTTCGACGACGGAGAAGAATTCATCGACCGTAATATCTTTCAAATCTTTTTCCAGCATGCCGACAGCATCGTACATGGGGACCGTGCCGATCATGGCCGTAGACATCTTGACCAGCTTGCGGCGGAAGTCACGAGTCTTGCCGAAGTTGGACAAGTCCATGATAGCTTCGGCTTTCATGTCGATGGCGTTCTGGACTTTCTGCAGTTCTTCTTCGTGGTTGTTGTGTTCCGGAGAAACGCCGAGGTTGACGTTGATTTTCGTGCGGCAGTCCTGGCCGACAGCTTCCGGCGACAGGCTGGTGTGAACTTTGTTGGCTGGAATAGCGACTTTCCCGCTGGCGACGAGGGCCATGAGTTTTTCGACGGGCATGTGTTCTTTTTCAGCGACAATTTTCATCTGCGGCGTGACGATGCCTTTGCGGGCAGCGTCCATCTGTGTTGTGTAATCCATTACAAACATCCTTCCTATAAAAAAATGATCCAATGCCATAAAAAAAGCTCGCCCAGCGGTCCTCCGCAGGTGAGCTTTATAATCCCGTAAAGCTTCCCTACGGCGGTATTACCCGCATCAGGTAAAGGGTCAAGTGTAATCCGTCACTTTTCTCAGCCCGAAGGCTCCCCTAGCTTTTTCTATGTATCTGTGGCTATTATAGTACGCCACGGAAAAAAATGCAACACGTTTGTAACATTTAGCATAGACAATTTTGCCAGTTTGTCCCACATAGACGCACATCTCCCCTCATGATATAATAAATGATATGAAAAGGAGGTTTTACTTATGAACTATAAATCCTTAAAGGGCCTTGTCGCCGCCGCTATGCTGGCATCGTCGCTGGTCCTGGCTGCCCCGCAGGCCCTGGCAGCCGGCCCGGAACCGTCTGTCGTCACCGTCACCGGGTATGCCCAGCAGGAAGTCGCACCGGATACGGCTTATGTCACCATCGGTACGACCAGCACCGATGCCGATGCCCAACAGGCCCGGACCCAGAACAACCTGGCCATGAACCAGGTCACGAATGCCCTGAAGGCCATGGGCATCCCTGCTGAAAACATGAAGACGACGGGCTTCTATATGTCGCCGAACTACGACATGAAGGGCCAGAAAGTCACGTCGTATACGGTGACCAACAGCCTGGAAGTCAAGTTGACCGACCTCTCCATGGTATCGCAGGTCATCAACAAGGCCGGCAGCCTCGGCGCCAACCAGATCAACAACGTCCGCTTCACCAATGAACATGCCGACCAAATCAAGGAAAATCTCATCAAGGAAGCCGTCCACAACGGTCAGCGCGCTGCCCAGGCCGCAGCCGAAGCCGCCGGCAGCCAGCTCGGTGCCGTCAAGGAAATCAACATTTCCGGCACCAGTCCGTCGTACAGCCGCGTCTACGGCGCTGCCATGAGCCTGCGGGCCGTCAACAAGATGGAAGCCGACTCGACACCGGTCGAAGCCGGTACCAACACCCTCAGCCAGAGCGTCAGCCTGACTTATTACCTGCAGTAAGCCGGACCGCGACCGCATCGTAGAGACCCGTCCCAACGAACCTATTTTAAGGGGCTAGGGATTAGGGGTTAGGGGTTAGGGGCTAGGGGTTAGTGGTTAGTGGCTAGTGGCTCGTGGCTAGGGGTTAGTAGATGACTTTAAATTTAAAGGATTTCGCTGAAAACCACACACTCTGTACTGAAAACCATAAACTCAAAATGGCTTTCCTAACGAACCACGAGCCACGAGCCACGAGCCACGAAAAAAGGTTTTGTCCTTTGACGACAAAACCTTTTTTATTTCCCCAAAATATGCTATGATAGTACTGTTCTACCATAATAAAATAAGTTCTGAATCATGGAGGCCAGACAAGATGAAAGAATACACCCCTTTTAAATCCGGTAAAGTACGCGAAGTCTATGACGCAGGTGACAGCATTATCATGGTCGCAACGGACCGCATTTCCGCTTTTGACCATATCCTCAAGAACAAGATCACCAAAAAGGGCGCCATCCTCACGCAGATGTCCAAGTTTTGGTTCGATATGACGTCGGATATCATCCCGAACCACATGATTTCCGTCGACAACGCTGACATGCCGGAATTCTTCCAGCAGGAACAGTTCATCGGCAACAGCATGAAATGCCAGAAACTGACCATGATCCCTATGGAATGCATCGTCCGCGGCTACATCACCGGCAGCGGCTGGGAAAGCTATCAGAAGAACGGCACCGTTTGCGGCATCAAATTGCCGGCAGGCCTCAAAGAATCAGAAAAACTCCCGGAACCGATTTTCACACCGAGCACCAAAGCGGAACTCGGCGACCACGATGAAAACGTCTCCCTCGAAGAAGGCGCCGCTTACATCGACAAGACCTTCCCGGGAAAAGGCAAGGAATACGCTGAAAAGATCCGCGATTACACCATTGCCCTTTATAAAAAATGTGCCGAATACGCCCTTTCCAAAGGCATCATCATTGCCGATACGAAATTCGAATTCGGTCTCGACGACAAAGGCAATATCGTCTTGGGCGATGAAATGCTCACGCCGGACAGCTCCCGCTTCTGGCCCCTCAAAGGCTACAAAGCCGGCCAGAGCCAACCGTCGTATGACAAACAGTTCGTCCGTGACTGGCTCAAAGCCAACCCGGACAGCGATTATCTCCTGCCCCAGGACGTCATCGACAAGACCATTGCCAAATACAAAGAAGCTTATGAAATGCTCACGGGAAAAGCATTTGAATAGTGGTTCGTGGTTCGTCACGAACCTCGTGAACTCTCTTTTTGCACTGTAGGGGTTGCCACGTGGGCAACCCGTTGGGACTTTGAATGATTCTCCTAGCAAATAATCAGAGAATCACAAATATCACCTAGCGGGCTCGCCACGTGCGAGCCCCTACAATGAAAAAATTTACAACAATCTAAAACATAAACACAAGAAACCGTGCATAATGGCAGAAACCATTATGCACGGTCTTTTTTTATGCCCCAAAGCTTTGCTCCGTGCGGTTGATGATTTCGTCCTGCAGGGCTTTGTCCAGGTTGTTGAAGTAGTCGCTGTATCCGGCGACGCGGACGATGAGGTTTTCGTATTGTTCCGGATGGCGCTGGGCATCGAGGAGGGTTTCCCTGTCGACGACGTTGAACTGGATGTGGTGGCCGTCCATGGTGAAGTAAGAACGGACCAGGGCAGCCAGGCAGGCCAGGCCTTTCGGGCCGGCGACGACGGACGGTGTGAATTTCTGATTGAGCAGGGCCCCGCCCGTCTTGAGCTGTTCCAACTTGGCACAGGATTTGATGACGGCTGTCGGCCCATGCGTATCGGCCCCTTTTTCCGGCGAAATGCCGTCGGGCAGCGGGATATGAGCCCGGCGGCCGTTGGGGCTGGCCCCCATGACCTGGCCGAAGTAGACGTGGCAGGTCGTCGGCAAAAATTCGACAACGGTCCGCGAGCCTTTCGGCGTCGGCCTGCCGGCAATGGTTTCCTGCAGGGCCCGGTCGACGTCGTGGAGGATGGCATCGGCATAGTCGTCATCGTTGCCATATTTCGGCGTGTGATGGAGGAGTATGTCGAGCAGAGCGTCATCCCCGTCGAAGTCCCGGTCGCAGGCGGCGATGATGTCTCCCAGGGTGAACCGCCGCTGTTCAAAGACCTGCTGTTTCAAGGCGGCCAGGGAATCCGTAATGGTCGCAATGCCGACGCACTGGATATAGCTCGTGTTATAGCGGGCACCGCCGGCATTGTAATCTTTCCCCTTGGCGATGCAGTCGTCGGTGATGACTGACAGCAGCGGCACGGGCATGTACTGCATATAGAGCCGTTCGATGAGGTTGTTGCCGGCAATCTTGACATCGACGACGTATTTCAGTTCTTTCAAAAAAGCCTGCCACAAGTCTTCATAAGAAGAAAACTGCAACGGGTCACCGACGTCGATGCCGGCGATTTGTCCCGTATAGGCATCATAGCCGCGGTGCAGGGCCAGTTCCAGGACTTTGGGGATATTCAGGTACCCCGTCAGGACATAGGCTTCTTTCCCGGCCGTCCCGGCTTCGACGCAGCCGCTGGCAATGCCGCAGGCCCGGGCATCGTCGAGGGATTTCCCCAGATACATCAGTTCCTGGACGATGGCTTCGCTGTTATAGAATGCCGGCTGGCCCCAGCCCTTGCGGGAGATTTCCAAGGCCTTTTTCAGGAACCGTTCCGGTGTCTTCTGGGAAATCTGGACGTTGGAGTTCGGCTGGAGCAGGCGCATGTCGTCCATGACTTCCAGGATGAGGTAGCTCACATCACTGACGCCGCAGGTCCCGTCAGGCCGCAGGGCGCCGGTATTGATGTTGCAGAAATCCGTATAGGTCGCGCTTTCTTTGAGGGTAATGCCGACTTTCGGCGGCGCCGGCTGGTTATTGAACTGGATCCACAGGGCTTCCAATAGCTCTTTGGCCTGGTCCCGGGTCAGGCGTCCTTCAGCCAGGTCCCGATGATAGAAAGGCTCTAAGTACTGGTCGAACTTGCCAGGCGAATAGGCATCCCAGTTATTCATTTCCGTCGTCACGCCGATATGGGTGAACCAGTACATCTGGATGGCCTGGCGGAACGTCTGGGGTCGGTGTTCCGGGACGACGTCACAGACGGCGGCGATGTCCAGCAGTTCCCGGCGCCAGACCGGATCGGATTCCTGGGCAGCCCGTTCGCGGGCCAGGGCGGCATAGCGTTTCCCTAGGAGAATCATGCCCCGGCAGACCCAGGCCATGCCTTCCCATTCATCCCGCTTGGTCAAGGCATCCATGTCGTTGTTAAAATCGAGGCTGGCCAGGCGGTCCTGGATGTCCCGCAAAAAATCGCCATAGCCCTTCTGATATATCTTGCCATCGGCCACCGTATGGCCCGGGCCGCGCTGCTGCAGGAATTCCGTGAACATGCCGGCGGCAAACAATTTCTGCCACGCCTTAGGCAGCAGTCCGTTCATCTTGGTCAGCATGGCCCGGTCTTTCCAGTACGGGATGATGACGTCCCGCTGGATTCGTTTGTCCTCCTCGGTCACTCTGAAGAAGACCCGTTCGCGGCTGTTCAGGGTGTCGAAGTCTTCCAGCGTATGGCAGCACAGTTCCGGAAAAGTCGGCGCCGCCCAAGGTTTCGGCCCCTTTTCGCCGACGATGAGCGACCCCCGGCCCAGATAGAGCGTCCGGTGAGCCATGAGATAGTAAAAGGCCTTGCCCCGCAGAACGGGAATGGAACAAGTCCCTTCATACTGCTGGTACGCTTCGGTCAGCAGCACGGCCCGTTCCATGGAAATCGACGGAACCGCACCGTGGACGCTTGCTTCCCGCAGCCGGCGGATGCGGTCCGTACAACCCCGGATGCCTTCCTTGAATTTCTGTTCTTTTAAAGCTATTGCCATGTAAATCCCCTCCTCACTAACCACCGATGACGGTATCATAACCTAGTACAACAAAGGACTGCCGAATGGCTTCCAAGGCCTGCGCGGGTGGGGCGCGGAACGGCTGGAACGGACGCTGCAGGGCCTCATATTTATGGCGTCCCAGCTCATGGTACGGCAGGAGGTGGATTCTTTCCACGCGTATCTGCCGTGCCTGGAGCCAGTCCTGGAAGGGCCGGATATCCCGGTCCCTGTCAGCATTGACGCCATCGACCATAATGAGCCGCAGATAAAGGACGGCGCCGACGTCGCTGAGGCGCTTCAGGTTCTCCAATATCCGCTCATTGCCACAGCCCATATATTGCCGGTGGCGCTGGTCGTCAAAGAGCTTCATATCGTAAAGGAAGAAATCCGTATAGGGCAGGACCTCTTCAAAAGCTTCAAAGGGCACGGCGCCGCTGGTGTCGATGCCGACAGAAATCCCTTGCTCCTGTAAAGCACGGACCAAGGCTCCCACATAGGCCATGGGCTGGGCCATGACTTCCCCGCCGGACAGCGTCACGCCGCCGCCGGAACGTTCGTAAAAAATCTGGTCCTGGGCGGCCTGGCGGACGAGTTCGCTTACGGGATAATAGGTCCCGACGTCATCTTGTCCCCCATCGCTGTGCGCCATCGTCTCGGCTTCAAAGTGCTGGCTCTCCGGATTATGGCACCACGGACAGGCCAACGGGCAGCCTTTGAAGAAAATCGTCGTCCGTATCCCAGGCCCATCATGGACAGAAAATTTCTGCACATTGAAAACCAACGGTCTGCTCTCAGCCATAGCCCTGCCTCCCATTCTCATACAGCAACCTTCAAATAAAAAAGGCCCGTCCCATGACGGGACAGGCCTTCATTGGCTCTATTCTGAACTTGTACTCATTATACTACACATTTGTATGTCTGAAAAGCATTTTTAGAGAAAATCACCAGACCTTGACCTGGATCCATTCGTCGTTGTAGCGCTTATCCCCTTCTTCGCCCAGGTACTGATACGTTTCCTGACCGGCATAGGCTTCTTCCGGCGGGAAGACGACAGGATTATCTTTATAGTCTTCGTCTTCTTCCATGGCCGGGACGGCTGTATTCGGTGTCGAATAGGTCAGGTACTCGAAGTTCTTCAAGGCGATGTCGGGACGGCTCATGAAGTCGATGAATTTATGGGCATTCTCGACGTGTTCGGCATTCTTGGGGATGACCCATGAGTCGATCCAGAGGTTGGTCCCTTCTTTAGGGATGACATAGTCCAAATCGCGGTTCTCCAGGATCATGCGCAGGGCTTCGCCAGAAAAGACGACGCCCATGGCCGCTTCGCCGGAGACGAGCTTGTCCTTGACGTCATCGATGCCGTAAGCCTGGACCAGGGGTTTCTGGGCAATGAGCAAGTCTCTGGCTTCTTTGATCTGCTGGGGATCCGTCGTGTTCAGGGAATAGCCCAGGCGCTTCAAGGCGACCATGAAGGAATCGCGCGGCGAGTCCTGCATGATGATTTCATTCTTATATTTCTCGTTCCAAAGGATGGACCAGCTGTCGACGGGTTCATCGACCATGGTCCGGTTATAGACGATGCCGACCGTGCCCCAGCAATAGGGTACGGCATAGCGGTTGCCCGGATCAAAGGTCTCCGACTGGGTCCAGAACTGCTTGCCGACGTACTGACGGGCGTTGGGCAGCTGAGAATAGTCGAGAGGCTGCAGGAGGTCGTTGTGGATCATCTTCTGGATCATGTAGTCCGACGGGCAGATGACGTCATAGCGTTCGGCGCCGGCAGCGACCAGGGGATACATGCTCTCGTTGGTATCGAATTCGTCCATGACGACGCGGATGCCCGTTTCTTCTTCAAACTGCTTGAGTGTATCCGGGTCGACGTAGTCCCCCCAGTTATAGACATAGACAACGTTGTCCTCGTCTTCTTCGCTTTCAAAGAAGCTGCAGCCGCTCAGGGCCAGGATACAGCAGAGGCCGAGGAGGATCATGCGGATATATTTCATAATGGGTCCCCTTTCCTACCAGTTCCGTCCCAGGGCCAGGCGCCGGCGGTTGACGATGAGCAGGACGGCAAAGACCAGGACGAAGACGAATACGAGTGTCGAAAGGGCGTACATTTCCGGATGGATGCCCAATTTCAATTCGGCATAGATTTCCGTCGGCAGCGTATCGATGCCGGCCCCTTTGGTGAAGTGCGTAATGATGAAGTCATCAGCGGACATGGTAAAGGCCAGCATGAAACCTGCCAGGAGGCTGGGCCGCAATTCCGGCAGGACGACGCGGCGGAAAGCGACGAACGGCGTTGCGCCCAGGTCGCGGGCGGCATCGTAGCAGCTGCGGTCCAGCGACAGGAATTGGGGCATGATGCACAAGATGACGTAAGGCAGGTTGAAGACGACGTGAGCCATGAGGATGGACCCATAGCCCAGGCGCAGGCCCATGCCCAAAAAGAGGAGCATCAGGGAAATCCCGGTGACGATGTCCGCATTGAGCATGGGGATACTGGCCACGCCGAGGAAGACCGACCGCTGCTTGCGGCCCATGCTGCGCAGGGCCATGCAGGTGAGAAGCCCCAGGACGGTGGCGATGGCCGCCGACAAGATGCCGATGGTAATGGTGTTCTGCAAGGCGTCGAGGATGCCTTCATTCTGGAAGAGCTCGCCGTACCATTGCAGGGTAAAGCCCGTCCAGTGGCCGCGGTAACGGCTGGCGTTGAAGGACTGGGCCACGAGGACGCCGATGGGCGCATAGAGGAAGAGGACGACCAGTGCGACGTAGAGTTTCTTTACTTTTTCCATTACTTCTTCACCTGCCCTTCACTGCGGTCGAAATAGGCCGTCACGACCATGTTGACGATGATGAAGACCATGAGCACCAGGGACAGGCCGCTTCCCAGGTGCCAGTCATAGGCCATGGTAAATTCCTGTTCGACAATGTTGCCGATGAGCAGGATCTTATTGCCCCCTAAGAGACCGCTGATGAAGAACGTCGTCAGCGACGGGATGAAGACCATGGTGATGCCACTGATGGCGCCGGGCAGGGACAGGGGCAGGATGACCTTGGTGAAGGTCTGCCAGGAATTGGCCCCCAGGTCGCGGGCTGCGGCGATGACGTTGCCGTTGATTTTGCTCAGGGCCACATAGAGGGGCAGGATCATGTAGGGCAGGAAGTTGTAAATCATGCCGATGACGATAGCCGCCGGCGTGTTGATGAGGTTCACGTCAGGCAGGGACAAAAGGCGCAGGAATTGGTTGAGGACGCCGTTCTTTTCCAGGATGGTCTGCCAGGCCATGGTCGTCAGCAGGGAATTCATCCACATGGGCAGGACGAAGAGCAGGAACAAGAGCGAACCTTTCCCCCGCTTCTTTTCCGTCAGGATGAGACAGAGCGGATAGGCGGCGACCAGACAGATGACGGTACTGATGAGAGCCAGGACGATGGACAATTCCAAGGCTTTCAGGTACTCCCAGTGCGCGATGAGACTGATATTGGCCAGGGTAAAGGCGCCCTGGGCATCGGTCAGGCCATACCAGGCGATGGCCACGACGGGACAGAAGATAAATAAGATGGCCCAGACGAGGAAGGGCGTGGCAAAGAGATTGCGGATCGCTGCTGAATTAATCATTTTCCATCGCCCTTTCGTCTTCCGATTCCGGTTTATTCATGATCTGGATATTGAAAGGGTCCACCCAGAGGCTGACTTCGTCGCCAGGCTGGTAGTGCTTCGTCGATTTGACCAGCCATTCGATGCCCCGCGCCTGGATGGTAATGTTATAGGTCATGCCTTCGAAAATCGTCTTGGTGACGACGCCGTTGAACCCGCCGTCCTGAGGGGGCCGCAGTTCCATGTCTTCCGGCCGGATCTGGACGTCGACGGGGCGGTTGGTCCCGAAGCCGACATCGACGCAGTCGAAATCGTAGTCGGCGATGCGCACGAGCTTGTCGTGGACCATGAGGCCGTCGACGATGTTGCTGTCCCCGATGAAGTCGGCGACGAAGGCATTTTCCGGTTCATTGTAAATGCTTTCCGGCGTGCCGATCTGCTGGATATAGCCCTGGTTCATGACGACGACCGTGTCGGACATGCTCAGGGCTTCTTCCTGGTCGTGCGTGACAAAGACGAAGGTAATGCCCAGTTCTTCTTTGATCTTGATGAGCTCCAGCTGCATGCTGCGGCGCAGTTTCCGGTCCAGGGCGCTCAAGGGTTCGTCCAGGAGCAGGACCCGCGGTTCATTGACGACGGCCCGGGCGATGGCCACACGCTGCTGCTGGCCGCCGGACAAGTCGACGATGTTGGCGTGTTCGTACCCGTCCAGGTTGACCAGTTTCAAGGCATAGCGTATCTTATCGCGGATATAATCGCGGGACTTGCCGTGTATCTTCGGCCCGAAGGCGATATTTTCGGCGACGTCCATATGAGAAAAAAGAGAATAATTCTGGAACACCGTATTGACCTGGCGCCGGTTCGGCGGCAGCTGGGTGATATCGGCCCCATCGAAGAGGATACGCCCTTCATCAGGCGTTTCAAAACCGGCAATGAGGCGGAGCGTCGTCGTCTTGCCGCAGCCGCTGGGGCCGAGGAGAGTCACGAATTCATTTTCAGAAATCGTCAGATCAAGGCCATCTAATACCTTGTGCCCATCGTAGGTCTTGGATACGTGCTCCAAGTGAATTAATTCTTTTTTCATTTCACAACTCCTTTTTTCATCCCTTACGGCCTGGAGGCCGTAAAAAAAGGGAGATCGCATAATCGCTGATGCGAGGTCCCTTCCTCGATATTATTTTTTACTGCTTCGCGTGTCCCAGGGCCGCGACGTCGTCCAATACGACACGGGCTGGGGGCTGCGGGTCGAAGATTTCACGCGGACCACCTTCGGCTGGACAGCCGTCGTTCTGGTCTGCACGGCAGCCGTTTTCTGACTGTGCTGTTCATGCCATTCTTTCAAGCTCGGGAAAATAGGCGCTTCCTTTTCCGTCACCGTCATGGCCGCCCGCTTGTACGGCTTCAGGGCCATGGCTTCGTGGCCGGCGAGGCGCCAGATTTCCCGCCGCGTCTGTTCGACGGTCTGGACGTAATTCATGGTCTCCGTATAATGCGGCACGCCACGGGCCCGGTCGACGGCACCGGGGCCGGCATTATACGCCGCTTCGGCATAGACAAAGGGCCGGTCCCACGTGCGGTAGCGTTCGACCATCTGGCCGAGGTATTTGACGCCGCCAAAGATGTTCTCCCTGCGGTTGTAGGGATTGACCTTGAGCGAGGCTGCCGTGGACGGCATGAGCTGGGCAATGCCGACGGCACCGACGCCGGAAACGGCAGTATTATCGAAATGGCTTTCGGTCGTAAAGACGGCGGCGACGAGAATCGGATCGACGTCATACGTATAGGACGCATCACAGATATCCTTGGCGATGGCTGCCGCTTCACTGCCGCGGATATATTTGCTGACCTGGTCATAGACCATTTCTTCCTGTGTAATGGCCTGCACCGGCATCAAGGCCATGAGGCCGATGAAAAGGGCCGCCATCTTTGTCTTACAGGCTTTACTGAGTATCAACTTTCACATTCCTCCCCACTCACGACTATCATTCCACTTTTCATTATATCACGGTCGTCAAGCCATTTGCCAATACCTTCTCGTTCTGCCCTATTAAGGTTCTGCATCATTGTTCCACGACGCGGAAGACGACGCCTTCATCGCAGTCAGGACACTGGATATCCGACGGCCAGAGCGACCCCTGGCGGCCGGCGAAGACATAAGGATAAAGGGCCTGGAGGGCGGTCATGCAGAGGGCGCCGCTCTTTGCTTTATCGATGACGGGCCCGTCGAAGACGATTTCATCGCCTTCTTTATAAAGATCACAATGGGACTTGATGACGACTAACTTAACTTTCTTGGCATCCATAATCATACCTCCTTAAAGTTCAATGGGAACGAAATCGAAGGCTTCGACGTCGAAGAGGCCCGTGTCCAGCAATTTCAGCTTGGGGATGACGGGCAGGCTCATGAAGCACAAGGTCATGATGACGTCGACATCATCACTGACGCCCAGGATATGGTGAGCCTTGTCATAGAGGTCGTCCATGGCCGCATCGACAGCGGCGGCCGGCTGGTCGCTCATGAGGCCGGCAATGGGCAGCGGGATGGCGGCCAGGACCTTTCCGTCCAGGACGATGGCCATGCCGCCCTTCTGGGCTTCCAGGGCCGTAACGGCTGCGGCCATGTCGCCATTGTTCGTGCCGGCGACGATGATGTTATGCGAGTCATGGGCCACGGACACGGCGACGGCGCCCTGCTTGAGGCCGTAGCCGCGCAACAGGCCCAGGCCGACGCAGCCCGTGCCGTGATGGCGTTCGACGACAGCGGCCTTGACGATATCCGCCTGCGGATCGTAGACGAAATCGCCGCGATCATCGCGATGGATGCGGGCCTGGCCCTTTTCCGTAACGACGCCGCCTGGCAGGATATCAATGGTCCGGACCCGGTCCGACGTCAGGTGCATGACCAATTTTTCTTCCGAAAAGCCGGCGATGCAGACGGAGCTGCCGACGGCGCTGTAATCAGCCCGCGTAAAGGGCAGGAGATACTGGCCCTTTTCCGCGGCTTTCCGGCCGCCGATGAAGGTCGCCAGGACGTGGAAGTCCTTCAGATCTTCAAAGAGGACGATGTCCGCCCGCTTGCCCGGTGCCAGGGCACCGCGGTCGTCGAAGTGGTAGCAGTCGGCAGCGTTGAGGGTCGCCATGGTGATGGCCGCCTGCGGCGACAAGCCGGCAGCGACGCAGAGGCGCAGGTGTTCGTTGAGATGGCCCTTCTCGAAAATCGTCTTGGGATGGAGGTCATCGGAGCAGAGCAGGAAGCGGCGCAGATTGGCCGGCGTCACAGCCTGGACCAGGTTGGGCAGGTCATGGCAGGCCGAGCCGTTACGCAGCATGACGTACATGCCGGCCTGGAGACGCGCTTCGACATCGTCCAGGGTGAAACATTCATGGTCCGTCCGTATCTGGGCCGACGCATAGGCCTGCAGGTCCTTGCCGGAGACGCCGGGGCTGTGGCCGTCGATGGGCTTTTTCGCCTCATAAGCGGCGACGAGCTTATCCAGGACGGCGTCGTCACCGTTCAGGATGCCCGGGCAGTTCATGAATTCGCCGACGCCGAGAATGCGGTCATCAGCCAGGGGCGCTTTCATATCGGCGGCTTCCAGGACGGCCCCGCTGTGGTCGAAAGGCGTCGCCGGGACGCACGACGGCACCATGAAGCGGATGTCCAGGGCCGTCTTTTCGGCGGCTTCCATCATATAGCGGAGACCGGCCAGGCCGCAGACGTTGACGATTTCATGCGGGTCGGCGACGACCGTCGTCGTCCCCAGGGGTACGACGAGGCGGCCGAATTCTTCCGGGCTGACATAAGACGATTCGATATGGATATGGCTTTCAATGAGGCCCGGTGCAGCATAGGCGCCATGAGCCTCGATGACTTCCTTTCCTTCATAAGGGCCGCCGACGCCGGCGATGATGCCGTCGGCGATGACGATATCCCCGGGCCGGATAGTCTGTGTATAGACGTCGACGATCTGGCAGTTTTTAAGGACGACGTCCCCCGGTTCCAAGCCCCGGGCTACGGCAATGCGCCGTTTCAAAAGATTCCGTGTCATAGTCATAATGTACTCCTTCCTGTCGGTAAAGGCGTAAGATTTTTATCTTTCGGACTCATTGTACCATAAATTTCCTTTTTTTGACAAAATAGTTGCCCAAAAAGGCAGAACCCCCTATAATAGTTATATTCAGTTGATGTCCGTCGCTTTCCCTTGTTTCCTGTTTTTATGCAGATGGCGTCAACTTGTTTTATTACTAAAGGAGTGTGAATGTATTATGGAAAACCAACCGTCCTTTCTCGACCGTTTCTTCCACTTGAGTGAAAATGGCACGACGGTCCGCACGGAAATCCTGGCTGGTATCACGACTTTCATGACCATGGCCTACATCCTGGCCGTCAACCCGACCATCATGAGTGCTGCCGGCATGGACAAAGGCGCCGTCCTCACGGCAACGGCCCTGGCTTCCCTCATCGGGACACTGTGCATGGCCTTTTTTGCCAACTATCCCTTCGCCCTGGCACCCGGCATGGGCCTGAACGCCTTCTTTGCCTTTACGGTCGTCCTGCAGATGGGCTACACCTGGGAAATGGCCCTGGCCGCCGTCTTCTTTGAAGGCGTTATTTTCATCATCTTGTCGCTGACCAATGTCCGCGAAGCCATCTTCAACGCCATCCCCATGACTTTGAAGAAAGCCGTCTCCGCCGGTATCGGCCTCTTCATCGCCCTCATCGGCTTGTTGAACGCCCAGATCATCGTCGCCAACCCGGCCACCAAGATTGCCTTGTTCTCGTTCAAGCAGTCGGCCGCTACGGGCACGTTCCACACCGTCGGCATCACGGTCCTCCTGGCCATGATCGGCATCGTCTTCACGGCCGTCCTGATGGTCAAGAAAGTCCGCGGCAACATCCTCTGGGGCATCCTCTTCACCTGGATCCTGGCTATCCTCTGTGAAGTAACGGGCCTTTACGTGCCCAATCCAGAAATGAAGATGTTCAGCGTCATCCCCGACCTGTCCGGCGGTGCCGCTGCCTTTGCTCCGGCCAGCCTGAGCCCCATCTTCGGCCAGCTCGACTTCAGCCGCGTCTTCAGCCTGGACTTCCTGGTCGTCATGTTCGCCTTCCTCTTCGTCGACATCTTCGACACCCTGGGCACGCTCATCGGCGTCTCGTCCAAAGCCAACATGCTCGATGAACGGGGCCGCCTGCCGCACATCAAAGGCGCCCTCCTGGCCGACGCCGTCGCCACGACGGTCGGCGCTGTCCTCGGGACCAGTACGACGACGACCTTCGTCGAAAGCGCTACCGGCGTCAGCGAAGGCGGCCGCACGGGCCTGACGGCTGTCTGCGTCGCCGTTCTCTTCGCCTTGTCGCTCTTCCTGTCGCCGTTCTTCATGGCCATCCCGGCCTTTGCTACGGCACCGGCCCTGGTCATCGTCGGCTTCCTCATGCTGACATCCGTCGCCGGCATCGACTTCGACGATTTCAGCGAATCCATCCCGGCATACATCACCATCATCGCTATGCCCTTCTGCTACAGCATCTCCGAAGGCATCTCCTTCGGCATCATTTCCTATGTCGTCATCAACCTGCTCACAGGCAAACGGGAAAAGATTTCCCTCCTCATGTACTGCCTGGCCGTCATCTTCGTCATGAAGTATATTTTCCTGTAAGAGATGGGGGTTCGTGGCTAGTGGCTAGTGGTTCGTGGCTAGTGGTTAGTGGCTAGTGGTTAGTGGCTAGTGGCTAGTGGCTAGCCTAAAATGCGTAGGGGCGCCACGTGGGGCGCCCGCTCCTGAAAAATGGTTCCAACGCTTTATCATGTCGGGAAAATCGAACATATCCTGAAACGGGCTCGCCACGTGCGAGCCCCTACAGACGAAAAAAGAGGCTGTCGCATTAAGACAGCCTCTTTTTACGTTGATCGTAGGTCGTTCATCGTTTGTCGTATGGGATT
>NZ_JBHYRR010000090.1:0-287 GCF_047974155.1 Megasphaera jansseni
GTAAAAGGCTGAAAACCCAGTAAATACAAGGGTTTTCAGCCTTTTCTTTGTCCTAAAAAAGTGAGTACTTTTTATGGTTTCCTAGTTGCTTTTAAAATTTTTTTCATTTGTTTTTCACTCAATATTTCATAATCAGTACGGAAGCCAAAGACATCATGAAATAAGTCCGTAATATCAGTTCGAGTATATGTGGGAATATAATCTCCTGTAGGTAATTGAAGGAAATTCATATCTCGTAATGTATAGATGAGTTCTCTGGGTGTAAACTTGTTATCGGTTTTCTTTTC
>NZ_JBHYRR010000091.1:0-287 GCF_047974155.1 Megasphaera jansseni
CTGTGTGAACGCTATGGGATAACCTATCTGGAACAGGAAGAATCGTATACCTCCCAGGCCAGCTGCCTAGATTTGGATGACATTCCCGTATACCAGCCGGATGCACCCTATACAGGAACGTTCAGCGGAAAAAGAGTCCGGCGCGGCTTGTACCGTTTCGCCGATGGAAGGACGGCTAATGCCGATATCAACGGTGCCGCCAACATACTCCGCAAAAGTAAGCAGAACTTCGATTTCGAGGGACTGTGTAAGGGGCTTTTGGACAGCCCTTTGAGAATAAGGCTATC
>NZ_JBHYRR010000092.1:0-285 GCF_047974155.1 Megasphaera jansseni
AGCTGCGGGGATCCACCTGTTCCCATGCCGAACACAGCAGTTAAGCCCGCAAACGCCGAAAGTACTTGGGGGGAGGCTCCCTGGGAGGATAGGAAGCCGCTGATTAAGGAAAAAAGCACTAGCAAATGCTAGTGCTTTTTTTGTTGTTCGTTGTTAGTGGTTCGTGGCTAGTGGGGAATGAGCGGCTTCCTATCCTCCCAGGGTCCCATGGGATAAGCAGGGAACCGGTTTTGAAGGAGCCTGCGACGCGCAAAACCGTGTGAGTCGCTTATGCCGAATCTCGAG
>NZ_JBHYRR010000093.1:0-280 GCF_047974155.1 Megasphaera jansseni
ATCCCATACGACAAACGATGAACGACCTACGATCAACGTAAAAAGAGGCTGTCTTAATGCGACAGCCTCTTTTTTATCGCCTGTATGCGATTGCGTAGGGGACGTCCTGTTTAAGGCGTCCCGCTACGCGCTGAGGGTTTCCCGAAGCGGCCTGCGGGCGCTTTAGCGCCCAACCTACTTGCGGAATTGCCTATTCTACGGTAATATAAACCCAAGTTTGACACTTAAAAAAGAGTAAAAGGCTGAAAACCCAGTAAATACAAGGGTTTTCAGCCTTTTC
>NZ_JBHYRR010000094.1:0-276 GCF_047974155.1 Megasphaera jansseni
AGTTCATCTGCATTTTTCGCAAAGAGCCGGGCCAGTTCCTGCCGTTCTTCTACTTTCTGCTTATCAAAGATGTGATCAGCGTCTGGAGGGCATGGGCTGTATCACGGTTGATTTTTGTCACATCCGTGACTCCCTGGGTGACTTGAATCGTTCCCTGGGAAATAGCTGATCGGGTGACTGAATGTGCATCTTTAGCGGCGCCTGGCAAAATATCCGGTGTGAGGCCGGTTTCATTGAAATGCTGGTTGCGTTCCTGGTCTGACGCATAGTGGTTAT
>NZ_JBHYRR010000095.1:0-273 GCF_047974155.1 Megasphaera jansseni
GATAGCCTTATTCTCAAAGGGCTGTCCAAAAGCCCCTTACACAGTCCCTCGAAATCGAAGTTCTGCTTACTTTTGCGAAGTATGTTGGCAGCGCCGTTGATGTCGGCATTGGCCGTCCTGCCGTTGGCGAAACGGTACAGGCCGCGCCGGACTCGTTTCCCGCTGAACGTTCCTGTATAGGGTGCATTCGGCTGGGATACGGGAATGTCGTCCAAATCCAGGCAGCTGGCCTGGGACGTATACGATTCTTCTTGTTCCAGATAGGTTATCCCG
>NZ_JBHYRR010000096.1:0-273 GCF_047974155.1 Megasphaera jansseni
CAGGCCGTGGGCTGTGTATTTTTTTGCGGTCCACAGGACCGCAGCGGCCTGCCATCTGCGGTCTGCGGCCTGCGTTTTTTCCCTACTTCAACCTCTCAGTCAGCTTCGCTGACAGCTCTCCTATAAAGAGAGCCAATGGCCCTAAAAGAAAGGGGCTGTCGCATTAAGCCATTTTGGCTTCGTGCGACAGCTCTCTTTTTTTTGCTCTATTTCATCTTTCTATTCTCTTTTTTCTAGCTAAACGTAAAAAAAGGTACACGAAACAGACCGGCC
>NZ_JBHYRR010000097.1:0-272 GCF_047974155.1 Megasphaera jansseni
TATATGAAACGCCATAACGGCCATCGGATTCGGATTCCTGTTCCCGACAGACTAAAGGATAAGACGATTCAAGAAGTACGCATCTGTCCCATGTATGGCGGAAGGTATTTCAAGATTCAATATTGTTACTTACAAGACTCAGAACCGGTGAAAACCTCGCCAGACCGTGTCTTGGCTATTGACTTGGGCCTGGACAATCTGGCAGCCTGCGTCACCAATACGGGGACGTCGTTCCTCATGGACGGTCGTAAACTCAAATCTATCAACCAGTA
>NZ_JBHYRR010000098.1:0-269 GCF_047974155.1 Megasphaera jansseni
GTGACCCGGTAGGGATTCGAACCCTAGACCTACTGATTCGTAGTCAGTCACTCTATCCAGCTGAGCTACCGAGTCATGTGGGAATGAAGGTAAACCTTCATTCCATTTTTCTGGCAGGGGCAGAAGGAATCGAACCCTCAACCAATGGTTTTGGAGACCACTACTCTACCAGTTGAGCTATACCCCTACAAAAATCAGCGGCTTCCTATCCTCCCAGGGGGCCTCCCCCCAAGTACTTTCGGCGTTTGCGGGCTTAACTGCTGTGTTCG
>NZ_JBHYRR010000099.1:0-263 GCF_047974155.1 Megasphaera jansseni
TTTTCTGCATCATAGCTGCTGCCATCCTGCGTGACCTGATAATCCGTCAGTCCGGTAATGGAGACCGGCGTCGACACATTGGCTACGTTCAGCTTCATCGTACCATTGGCCTTATCAATCGTACCGCTGGTCACGTATTTGTCAGCTGCCGTCAGCCCGCTCTGCATAGCGCTCAGCTGTTCTTCTGTTGCCGCTCTGCCTTTCGTAGCAAATCCTTCAACGTCGAGCGTCTTATTGGTCAGGCCTGTGATTTCGCCTTTATT
>NZ_JBHYRR010000009.1:0-92586 GCF_047974155.1 Megasphaera jansseni
AACTACGAACGAAAAACTTTTAAGTTGAAGGGGCCTCGCATGATGGCAAAAACCTTCGTGCGACAGCCCCTTTTTTGCAGTCAGCGGCTAGCTGCTAGCAGTTAACGGATGGTTTAAATTAAAAGCCCTCTGCTAACCACTAACTACTAGCCACTAACAACTTAAACGGGCTATGCGATTTACACATAAAACGACAAATTACATATAATCATTTATAAAATGATAAATGATTATTCATGGCTTATAAACTCCACATTTTAGTGCAGTAATATGCAAAATAGTAAACATTGGTGTGCGCTATATCGAAAATAGGTATACGCTCATGTCCGAATGTAATTTACAAATATGACATTGAGGTATATAATAACAGCATAGAGCTTGTATCCGGATGCAATCTAAGTGAGAAATGGCGTTATTCGTGGTTCGTTCATGAATAAGCCCCGCCTGTTAGAGGCGTGAAACGTATTTTTTCTATGAAAGGGTGGTATGTAATGGTTATATTGGCCTTGCTCCCAATCCTATTCCTAATCGTAGCATTGGGGTTCTTGAAGATGGCCGGTTGGAAAGCGTGCCCAATCGCGGCTATCATCGCATTTGTTGTCGCTGTATTCTGTTATAATATGTCAGTTCCTATTGCCATTTCGGCAGCCCTCGAAGGCGTAGCCCTGGCATGCTGGCCGATCTTGCTGGTCATCATCATGGCCCTGTTCGCTTACAAATTGACGGTAGCAACAGGCAGCCTGGAAGTCATCAAACAGATGCTGACCACTGTCAGTGAAGATAAACGTGTCGTATTCCTGCTCATCGCTTGGGGCTTCGGGACGTTCATGGAAGGCATGGCAGGTTTTGGTACTGCTGTTGCTATTCCGGCTGCTATGCTGGTTGCCCTCGGTTATCCGCCGATCAAGACTATCGTCGCCTGCTTGATTTCCAACGCTGTAGCACCGTCCTTCGGGTCCATCGGTATCCCGACGACGACCATGGCTGCTGTAACGGGTTTGGACGCCGGCGTCCTGGCTACGAAAGTCTCGATTGTATCCTTTATTCCTGACCTCATCGCTCCGTTCCTGATCGTCATCTGCATCGGCGGCGGTATCAAAGCCATCAAAGGCGTCGGTATCGTAACCCTGCTCTCCGGCTTGGCCCTGGCTATTCCGGAACTGTTCATTTCCATGACTATCGGTGCTGAACTGCCGGTCATGGTTTCGTCCATCATCATCATGGCTGTCATCGTCCTCTATTCCCGTGCTTGCAAGACGACAAGCAATCCGGAATACAAGTTCGATATTGACACATCGAATCAGAAAGCCGTTTCCTTTGGTGAAGGCGTCAAAGCAGCTATGATCTTCATCCTTATCTTCGTATTCCTCGTCGGTACGTCGAAACTGTTCCCGTTCATCAACGGTCCGCTGGCTTCGATTAAAACGACGGTTCCTATCTATGCCGGCCCGGGTGCTAAACCTTACACCTTCACCTGGATTGCTGTTCCTGGCGTCATGATTTTCATCGCCACCATCCTCGGCGGCCTCTATCAGGGTGCTTCCATCGGTAAGATCGCTCAGGTCTTCAAAGATAACTTCGTCGGTCTGCGCTTCACGTACCTGACCATCATCGCCGTCGTCGTCGTCGCTAAGATTATGACCTACTCCGGCATGACCAAGGAAATCGCTGATGCTCTCGTATTCGCAACAGGTAATGCATATCCTATCGTTGCTCCGTTTGTCGGCGGCTTAGGTGCTTTCATTACCGGGTCCTGCACGAACGCCAACGTCCTCTTCGGGCCGTTGCAGACATCCGTTGCATCCAGCCTGGGCATGAGCCAGCCGTGGCTTGCTGGTGCCAGCTCCCTCGGTGGTTGTATCGGCAAGATGCTTTCGCCGCAGAGTATCGCTCTTGGCATTGGCGCTGTCGGTGCTGTTGCTGAAGGTAAGGAAGGCGAAGTCATGCGCGGTACGGTTGGTTACTGCCTGTTCATGCTCGTCATTGCAGGTATCATTACCATCGTCGCTCCGAGTGTCGTTCCCTTCTTAGTCAACTAAGCGAATAGAAAACGCTATATAGCAGAGATGCATAAAAAGGTATGCTACATATCCATGTAGCATACCTTTTTCTATATTAAACAATGTGATATAATCGGATGTGAAATGTTCTATATGCGAAACATTTCCTTACGGGAATAATAACATATTACTTAAATGCATAGATTGAGAAAAGAAAAAATAAATGCTGTTTAAAATTTTACGTTTTGTTTTAGATTATTTAAAAATCAACAGTTCTTATGATAAGTTGTCATAGAACACGATGAATCAATCGAAAAATGATATGCGTAAAATGTGCAAATGTAATTTACATGCATGAAGAAGTAGAGTATAATAATACCCGTAAGAGATAAACGAGAGATAAAAACAATACATGAATTTATACTTTCGTTATATTCGGTCTTAAATCCAGTTGTCATGACTGGACGAAGCAATAAGTGTTAGGCTTATAATTTTAATTATTTGGAGGTATGTATTATGGCAAAAGGTAAAGTTTCCCCGGAGTTAATTGAACAGTTCAAACAGATCGTCGGCGAAAAGTATGTTTATACGGACAAAGATAAACTCGAACCGTATTCCCATGACGAAGTAACGGACCCCCATTACATGAAAGAACCGCAGGTCGTTGTTCTTCCGGCTACTACCGAAGAAGTTTCCAAAGTCGTTAAGCTCTGCTATGATAACGATACGGTCATGGTTCCTCGTGCAGCTGGTACAGGCTTGGCAGCTGGTGCTGTTGCTACCTTCGGCGGCGTCATCATCTCCATTGAACGTATGAACAAAATCCTCGAAATCGATAAAGACAACATGGTTTGTGTTTCCGAAGCCGGTGTTACGACGTCTGTCCTCCAGGACGCAGTCCAGAAGGAAGGCCTCTTCTACGGCGGCGACCCCTGCAGTGGGGACTCCTGCTTCATCGGCGGTAACGTTGCAACCAACGCTGGCGGCAACCGTGCTGTTAAATATGGCGTAACTCGTGACCAGGTCATGGGCATGGAAGTCGTAACCCCGACTGGCGAAGTCGTAACCCTCGGCGGTAAATTCCGTAAGAACGCTACAGGCTACATGCTGATGCACCTCTTCATCGGTTCTGAAGGTACTCTCGGCATCATCACCAAAGTTTACCTCAAACTGGTTGCTCTCCCGAAATACCAGCAGGACCTCCTGGTTGTATTCGACAACCTCGACGACGCTATCGCTTTGACACCGAAAGTCATGAACGCTGGTATCACTCCGGTCTGCGTAGAATTCATGGATAACGCTTCCATCAAACAGGTCGAAATCTTCCTCGATGAAAAACTGCCGAAATCCGATGTTGGTAACTACATCA
The DNA here is from genome assembly GCF_047974155.1 of Megasphaera jansseni. Classification (NCBI taxonomy): domain Bacteria; kingdom Bacillati; phylum Bacillota; class Negativicutes; order Veillonellales; family Veillonellaceae; genus Megasphaera; species Megasphaera jansseni. Next base: position 3,370 of record NZ_JBHYRR010000009.1, read on the forward strand.
TCATCCAGATCGCTGGCGACAACGAAGACGTCCTCATGGATCAGTGTGAAAAGATCGTCGATTTGGCTGAAAACAACAATGCTATCGACTCCTTGGTTGCTGACCCGGCTGTTATTTGGAAATCCCGTAAAGCTTACCTCGAAGCTGACCGTGCTCGCAGCTTAGTCTTCTCCATGGAAGATATCGTCGTTCCGATGACGGAAATCCCGGGCGCTGTACAGCAGATTTCCCGCCTCTCCGAAAAATATAAAGTTGCTATGCACTGCGCTGGCCACTGCGGCGACGGCAACGTCCATATCGATATCCTGAAAGATGACCGTACACAGGAAGAATGGGAAGAAATGCTTCCGAAGATCCAGGGCGAAATCTACGCTCTCGTTTACAAACTCGGCGGCCGTCTCTCCGGCGAACACGGCATTGGCTACAAACGTGAAGCACTTCTTGAAAAATACACCGACCCGGTTGAACTCAAGATGATGAAAGCTGTCAAGAAAGCACTGGATCCGAAGAACATCATGAATCCGGGCAAAGTTGTCAGCATCAACGACGAAGTTCCTGTCGAAGAATAATTCACAGTTACATACTAAAGGAAAGGGCAAGGCGCAAGGCTTTGCCCTTTTTCCTTTTTATCATTCTAAAACATAATGTTTATATAATTACAGGCTATTCACAATCATATAGATAGCAATGAACTAAGAAAGGATGTGCATGTATGCATACATTTAACTTGCCCTTTGGCAAAGAAAAAATCAAACTCGAACTGCCGGAAGAACAGGTCGCCGGTGTCCTCGTTTCTCACGCCCATGAATACAAAGCACCGAAATCGGAAGCGGAACTTGTCGCCGATGCCCTGGCTAACCCTATTGGCAGCCCAAAATTGAGCGAATTGGCAAAGGGGAAGAAGAACTGCGTCATTATTTCCAGTGACCATACCCGGCCGGTACCGAGTCACATCATCATGCCTCAGCTCTTGGCAGAACTTCGGAAAGGGAACCCCGATATCGACATTACCATCCTCATCGCTACGGGCATGCATCGGGCTACGACGAAGGAAGAATTGATTGACAAGTACGGCAAAGAAATCGCCGAACATGAAAAATTCGTCATCCATGTCAGCCGCAACGACGAAGATATGGTCAGTATCGGCACCCTGCCGTCCGGCGGCGATTGCCGTATCAACAAATTAGCTGCCAATGCAGACCTGCTCATTTCCGAAGGCTTCATCGAACCGCATTTCTTCGCCGGTATGTCGGGCGGCCGTAAATCCGTCCTGCCTGGTATCGCCAGCAAGGTTACGGTCCTGGCCAACCATTGCTCGGAATTCATCAACAGCCCCCATGCCCGCACGGGGATCTTGCAGGGCAACCCAATCCACGAAGATATGCTCTATGCAGCCAAAGCGGCTAAATTAGCCTTCATCTGCAACGTCGTCATCGACGCCGACAAGAAAGTCATCGCTGCTTTTGCCGGCGACCGCGAAAAAGCACACTATGCCGGGGCTGATTTTGAAATGAAACTGGCTGGTGTCAAACCCGTTCCGGCAGACATCGTCATCACCACTAATGGCGGATATCCCCTGGACCAGAACATTTACCAGTCCGTCAAAGGTATGACCGCTGCTGAAGCAACCTGCAAGGAAGGCGGCGTCATCATCGACGTATCGTCCTGCTCCGACGGTCATGGCGGTGAAGATTTCTACAACAACCTGAAGAATGCCGAATCCATCCAGAAAGCCATGGACGAAATCCTGGCCCGCGGCCGCAACGAAACGGTCTTCGACCAGTGGGAAGCTCAGATCCTCATGCGTATGCTCTTGAAATTCACCATCATCATGGTCACCGAAGCTCCGCAGCAGATGATCGAAGACATGCACATGAAATACGCTGCCTCCATCGACGATGCCCTGGCTATGGCCAAAGACGTCTTGGCGAAAAAAGGCATTACGGATCCGAAAATCACGGTCATCCCCGATGGCGTATCGGTCATCGTAAAATAAGAGCCGTTCCTCGTTCGTAATACGGTGTTTGTAGGGGCTCGTTAGTAGGGGCTCGCACGTGGCGAGCCCGCCGGGAATATGTGAGATACTTGTGGACTTGATTTGTGTGAGCGGGCGTCCCACGTGGACGCCCCTACAGAAAAAGGCGCTGTCGCACGAAGGCTTTTGCTTTCATGCTAGGCCCCATTTACTTTATAGTTTGTAGCAACAGAGTTTGTAGTTTGCAGAGAAAACCTTCAAATTTAAAGCCATCCGCTAACAACTAACTGCTAGCCACTAACCACTTTAAAGGGCTTGTCGTCGTGCGACAAGCCCTTTTTCTTGCTATCCCATCGTAATTATCATATAATAGATAAGATATAAATTTGTCTTAACGTATAAGGGGGACTTACCTTGGAAGGGTTAGAATCGACGCTTGTCTTTGATATTACTATGATTTTGCAGGTCGTACTCATCGACTTGGCCTTGGGCGGCGATAATTCCATCGTCATCGGCATGGCTGCCAAGAATCTGCCCAAGCATTTGCAGAAGCGGGCCATTTTGTACGGCACGGCCGGAGCCATCTGCATGCGTTTCATCATGGCTTTCATCGTATCCTGGCTCTTCCAGATTCCCTTCCTGAAGACCGTAGGGGCTATCTTGCTGGTCCTCATCGGTATCAAGCTCATCGGTGCCGATGACCAGGAAGAAGACGTTCATGTCGAAGCCAAAGACTCCCTCTGGGCGGCTGTGCGGACCATCATCATGGCCGACGCCCTCATGAGCCTCGACAACGTCCTGGGCATCGTCGGCGTCACTGATAACCATTGGGGCCTGCTCATGTTCGGCATGCTCATTTCCGTGCCGATCATCGTCTTTGGCAGCACCATCGTCGTCAAGGTCATGAACCGTTTCCCTATCCTCATCTATATCGGCGGAGCCATCCTCGGCTGGGCTTCGGGCGGCATGATGGCGACGGACCATTACCTGGCCCAGTACGTCAGCCTGGCTGCCGAAAATCCGACGGAACTGAAAATCATCCTGCTGGTCATTACCATTGCCGGCGGCTTCTTTTGGAAGCGGATTCACAAAAATAGAGAAGTTGTCGCCTGACACGAGAAAAAAAGCTTGACTTTTTCTTCCAATATGGTATTATATACAAGTCAGGTAACGGGGCGTAGCGCAGTTTGGTAGCGCGCTTGGTTCGGGACTAAGAGGTCGCAGGTTCAAATCCTGTCGCCCCGACCATATTTTTACACATTGGATGTCGATCCCGAGGGCATCAAACAACTGCATAATCTAACAATGTGTAAGCCATGGAGAGCTGTCCGAGTGGCTGAAGGAGCATGATTGGAAATCATGTATAGGGCGAACGCTCTATCGTGGGTTCAAATCCCACGCTCTCCGCCAAAATGCACAAAAAGGCGCTGTCGCACGAAGACAGTGCCTTTTTTACGTAGGTCGTAGGTCGTTTATCGTAGGTCGTACGGGATTAAAAATATACCCCTTCACGATGAACGATGAACTACGAACGAAAAACTTTTAAAGGAGGTCTTATGATGGAAAAGGTGAAAGAATTGGCGGCACAGTACCAGCAGGCTGGGAATAATTGTGCTGAAACGGTAGTCAAGGTCTGCAATGATTGTCTGGATTTGAAGCTGCCGCCGGAAACGCTGCGCATGGTATCCGTCCTCGGTGGCGGCGTGGCCGGTTCGGGCTGCCTTTGCGGGGCCTTGAACGGGGCTTGTCTGGTTCTGGGCTGTCTCGTCGGCCGTACGACGCCGGAAGAAAAGACGAAGGCCGAAGTCAATCAGCCGGTACGGGAATTCCAGAAAATCTGGCTCGATCGCTTCCATGCGACGTGCTGCCGCGTCCTCAAGAGCCCGGCCAACGGCGGCCCCGTATCGTGCGGCGACCTCATGGCCGATACGTCGGCTATGCTCCTCGATTTCATCCGGGAAAAGAAGCTGGCCTAATTTATGATTCAAATTTTTCCTTGACTTTTTTCGTGGATATGGTATTATGTATAAGTCAGGTCAACGGGGCGTAGCGCAGTTTGGTAGCGCGCTTGGTTCGGGACTAAGAGGTCGCAGGTTCAAATCCTGTCGCCCCGACCATACTTTACATATCGGCATTTATCCCGAAGATGTCAGGAAAGATATGTAAGACGCGGAGAGCTGTCCGAGCGGCTGAAGGAGCATGATTGGAAATCATGTATAGGGCGAACGCTCTATCGTGGGTTCAAATCCCACGCTCTCCGCCACACAGGACTTTTAGAGGGAACTATCTCATGAAGGCTTAGGTCATCATGAGAGGTTCCTTTTTCTTTTATGTTTGAGGGTTGATGTATAATGTTTGAAGTAATGGCTTTTAAATTTAAAACCATCCGCTAGCCACTAACAACTAGCCACTAGCCACTAGCCACTTAAAAGGGGCTGTCGCACGAAGGCTTCTGCTATCATGCGAGGTCCCTTCAACTTAAAAGTTTTTCGTTCGTAGTTCATCGTTCATCGCGATGGATTGCTATTTTTAATCCCATACGACAAACGATGAACGACCTACGATCAACGTAAAAAGGGACTGTCGCATGAATGTTTCTGCCAGCATGCGAGGCCCTGTTTACTTTATAGTTTGTAGCACAGAGTTTGTAGTTTGCAGAGAAAACCTTCAAATTTAAAGCCATTCGCTAACAACTAACTGCTAGCCACTAACAACTTTAAAGGGCTTGTCGTCGTGCGACAAGCCCTTTTTTTTATATCTATTCATACGGGCTGTTTTGTGTTACAATTAAAAACTATATAAGAAAGGGAAAGAGGGGTTTACGATGAGTGCAATTAAAACGGAACTGGCAGCTTTTATTGCTGCCCATACGAGTGATGATTTTGTCATGACGCCGATTACCATGCGCGAAGCGTCGCTGCATACGGCTTGGGACCAGGAACTGCCGAAAGTACCTATGGCATCGGTCGTCGATACGGTGCTGGATGGCTGTGAGGTTTACGACGTGCCGGTCCGCATTTATATTCCCGACACGAGCCGGCCTCTGCCGGTCCTGATTTACTATCATGGCGGCGGCTTTGCCATCGATACCGTCTCTGTCTACGACCCGGTCTGCCGCCGCATTGCCCAGGCAACGCAGCATATCGTCATTTCGCCGGAATACCGCCTGGCACCGGAAAATCCGTACCCGGCGGCGTATGAAGATGCCCTGGCCGTAGCCCGGAAAGCCCTGCCTGTGCTCCACGAATGGCAGATTCCTTATGAAGCGGACCTGACCTTGTGCGGCGACAGCGCCGGCGGCTGCATGGCAGCCTATACGAGCCAGGCCCTGCAGCACGACAAATCGATTCCGCTGACTCATCAGATCCTGGTCTATCCCTGCCTGGATATGACCCATTCTTTCCCGTCAGTCCAGGAGAACTGCAATACCCAGACAGGTTTTACGCCGGCCAAGATGACCTGGTATTTCAACCAGTGCTTCCGTCCCGGTGACGACCGCCGGGCTGCGTCGCCCCTCTTTGGCGAATTATCGGCAGATATGCCGGACACGCTGGTCCTGACGACCCAGTTCTGCCCCTTCCGCGACGAAGGCCGCGATTACGTGCGCCGGCTGGCTGACAAAGGTGTCCGGGCCGAAACCTACAATTACGACAACATGGTCCATTCGTATCTCAATTTTGAAAAATTATGTTACGACGAAATCTGTGACACCTACCGGCGCATGGCCGATTTTTTGCAAGACTGAAGGAAATGGCTTATACTAGAAGCATGTACTTACGCTAAGTAAAGGATGTGTTTTTATGAAGAAATGTCAACACTGCGGGGCGCCCTTGCAGGACGATGACCGCTTTTGCCAGGCTTGCGGCGCTGAACAGCTGCTGCAAGAGGAGCCGAAGAAACGGATTTGTCCGGAATGTGGCAAATGGGTGAGTGTCGATGGGAAATTCTGCCCTTTCTGCGGCGCTGAACTGCCGGAAATGGACGATGACGAACCGGTCATCGATGAAGCGACGGGGACGGAAACCTTTGTCCATAAGCATCGGGAACCGGTCCGGGACGAAGAGCCGCAGCGGCCGCCGCAGCCGATGGAAAGGCCCGTCATGCCGGGCCGGCCGACACCGCCGCCTTTCCAGGAAAAGCCTTTTTACGTGCGCTACCAGAAAGCCATCATTGCCGTCGTACTCGTCGTCATCTTAGCGATTGCCGCGGCTGTAGGGCTCCATTTTTACGGCCGTCATAACAGCGGCGACTACGTGAAGGATGCTGTGTCCCTGTCACAGCAGCTGGCTTCGGAAAATGAATCGGTTACCACTACGGCCAAGCGCCTGAGCCAGAAGAGCAAAGGCGACGATGTCGATTCGCTGGTCAAGGATTTGGAAAAGAGCCGCAAGAATGTCGAAAAGATGGCCAAGAATTATCAGCCCAAGACCGTTCCCGACCAGTATACGGCCGATGACCAGGCCATCCGCGAAGTCATGCGCGACCAGATGGCCATGTATGACACGGCCATGACGATTGCCGAAAATCCGTCTGATGATGCTATCAGCGAAAAATTAGATGACCTGCGCGATGAAGTCCAGAAAGCCAAGAAGACGGCGCGGACCATCAAGGTCCTCGGTGCGGATTTCACAGCCGCCGTCGATGGCGATGACCTGGCCAGCTATCTGGAAAAATATGTCAGCGTCCAGACCAAGCCGGACGAAACGCCGCAGCCTGAAGCCAAGGCTAATCCGGATAAGCAGATCCTGGCGTCTTATGCCAGCAGCAAGGACTTGTTCAATGAAGATATCAGCAAATTAGCCGGCGATATCAATACCTACTTGAACAACCACCAGGACTTCAAGGGCAATCGCGAATTCACCAGCCGGGCCAATACGCTGTACATCCAGATTTCCAAGACCCGCAGCCAGCTGGACAACGATACGTCTATCGACAATACGGCTATGAAATATAAACTCGATGCTCTCTTCCAGGCCGAACAGGACCGCATCCGCGGCCTCTATGACGGCGTCAGCGCCAGCCAGCGCGGCCAGGATTACCGTCCAGGCTTCCAGCGCGGCCAGGCCGCATCGGACCGTTACGATAAACTCAACGATGAATGGAATAGTTTATAATGCTAGTGGCTAGTGGCTAGTGGCTAGTGGTTCGTAGGGGCCGCCCTCTGGGCGGGCCTACGGCTGAATGGTGAATCACCCATATCCCGGGGCGGGCGCCCCACGTGGTCGCCCCTACAGAAAAACTTTAAAATTTAAAACCAGCTGCTAACCCCTAAAAAGGAGCTGTCGCGATGCGACAGCTCCTTTTTCACGCTCATTTCTTCACTTTTTTCATGGACAATCCGATGCGGCCGCGGGCGGCGTCGACGCTGATGATTTCGGCTTCGACGATGTCGCCGGCGTGGACGACGTCCGTCGGATGGCGGAAGGGGTGGCGGCTCAGCTGGGACCGGTGTACCAGTCCCGGCGTCTTGAGGCCGAAGTCGACGAAGGCGCCGAAATCGACGACGTTCTGGACGGTACCGCGGACGACGGTGCCAATCTGCAGGTCCGACAGGGACAGGACGTGGCGGCGCGTCAGCGGTTTCGGGAACTCGCTGCGGACATCGCGGCCGGGCTTGCGCAGCTCTTCCAGGATGTCTTTGATCGTCGGTTCGCCGGCACCGAGGGAGGCGGCCAGCTTGGGAGCGGCGTTCATCTGGATCTTATCGCGCAGGACGGCCAGTTTTTCCGGGTCCTTGAGATCGTCATGGCTCAACCCGTAGTGGCCGGCTATCTTTTCGGCCAGGCCGTATGATTCGGGATGGACCGACGTATTGTCCAGCGGTTCCGTCCCGTCTTTGATGCGCAGGAAACCGGCGCACTGCGTGAAGGTCGCCGGACCCAGGCGGGGGACCTTGAGCAGGTCCTGCCGGTCCCGGAAGGGGCCGTTCTCGTTGCGGTAGGCGACGATGTTGCCGGCCGTCGCCGCTGTCAGGCCGGCGATGTGCTGCAAGAGGGCCGGTGATGCCGTATTGAGGTCGACGCCGACATAGTTGACGACGGACGTGACGACCTGGTCCAGGGCGGACGACAAGGCTTTCTGGTTGACGTCGTGCTGATACTGGCCGACGCCGATGGCCCGCGGGTCGATCTTGACCGATTCGGCCAGGGGGTCCTGGATGCGTCGGGCGATGGAGACGGCGCCGCGGATGGTGACGTCCAGGTCCGGCAGTTCTTCCCGGGCCAGATCCGATGCCGAATAGACGGAGGCGCCGGCTTCGTTGGCGATGACGTAACGGCAGGTCAGGTGATAGTCTTCGATGAGGTGGGATACGAATTGTTCCGTTTCATACGAAGCCGTCCCGTTGCCGATGGAAATGAGGGTGACGTCGTGGCGGCGTATCATGTTGGCCAGGCTGGCTGCGCTCTTGCGCTTCTGCTGTTCCGACTGGGTCAGGTAGTACGTGCCGTAGTCGAGGACCTGGCCTGTCGCGCTGATGACGGCGGCTTTACAGCCCGTCCGGAAACCCGGGTCCAGGCCCAGGATGATCTGGCCGGCAAAGGGCGGCTGCAATAAGAGATGGCGCAGGTTCTCGGCAAAGACGTCAATGGCCTGTTTTTCAGCCTGTGCCGTCAGTTCATTGCGGATTTCCCGTTCCATCTGCGGCGAGATGAGGCGCTTATAACTATCGGCGGCGGCATCGCGCAGAATCTGGTCATACGGCGAGGGCCTGTCGATGACCAGCTGGCAGAGCAGTTCGATGTGGCGGTCTGCCGGTTCTTTTAAGCTGACTTTCAGTTTTTTTTCATTTTCGCCGCGATTGATGGCCAGGACGCGGTAGCTCGGGATACGGGCGACGCGTTCGCTGAAGTCGGCATAAGTCAGCATCGGGCCGGCTTCGCTTTCTTCGACTTGCAGGCTGCAGGTCAGGCGGGCCTGCTGCCACAGTTCACGGCGCAGGCGGCGGCGGAAATCAGCCCGTTCCGAAAAGCGTTCAGCCAAAATGTTGGCGGCTCCCTGGATGGCGTCTTCGACGGTCGGCACGTCATCGCTGAGAAAGGGCAGGGCAGCATCCTCCGGGGCCGGGCCCTTGGGATCCTGACTGGCAAAGCAGTCGGCCAGCGGTTCCAGGCCGGCTTCGCGGGCCATGGAGGCCTTGGTCCGCTTTTTGGGCTTATAAGGCAGGTAGAGGTCTTCGACGTCCTGGAGCTGCCGGGCCGCTTCCAGGCTCCGGGCCAGGTCGTCATTCCAGCAGCCCTGGTCCATGATGGACTGGCGGACTGTTTCTTTGCGGCTGGCCAGGGCCTGTTCATAGTCATATTGCTCCTGGATGCAGCGCAGCTGTACTTCATCGAGGGTCCCTGTCGCTTCTTTCCGATAGCGGGCGATGAAGGGAATAGTATTGCCCTGGGCAAAGAGGGAAAGGGCAGATTGGACTTGGGATGGGCGGATACCCAGGGTCCTGGCGATTTCAGCGATCATCGTTTCCTCTGTCATGATTACATTCCTTCCTGACAAAATAGTCAATATTACTTATTGTATAAGAAGAATTTCGCGTAAAACATTGAAATTTTTCTTAATAACCGTTACAATATAATACAGGATACTCTCCAGTATTCTATATGATTCAAAGCTAGAATAAAGCTAGAATATCTTATTATACCACAGTTTTCCAAGAAAGGGGGATAAAAATGGAAATTGCTGAAGTTTTGCGAAAGAACGGCTATAAAGTGACACCGCAGCGCCTGGCTGTGTACGAAGCCATCAACCACAATCCGACGCATCCCAATGCCGAGGCGATTTATAAGATATTGCAGCCTAATTATCCGTCGATGAGTCTGGCCACGGTTTATAAGACCATGGAAATCTTTGCCAAGATCGGCGTGGTCCAGGTATTGCAGTGTGCTGAAGATGCGCATCGTTATGATTATAATACGACGCCCCATGCCCATATCCGTTGTGAAAAGTGCAACCGCGTCATCGATATCGACATGGATCAGGAGGGATTGCGCAAGATTGCTGCCGAACAGAGCGGCTTCGTCGTCAATGGTGTCAGCATTTCGTTTGTTGGTATTTGCCCGGATTGCCGGGAAAAATCGTAGGATACGTTTGATTTTTAATATAGTCTAGGGATAGGGGCTGCTGCACGAGGCCGGACGGGCTTTGTGCGGCAGCCTTTTTATCATTCGCCGTGCAGGAGGAAGAAAAAATATGTTACATATTGGATGTCATTTATCGGTTTCACAAGGATTTTTGCACATGGGTGACGAAGCTTTATCTATAGGGGCAGATACGTTCCAGTTCTTCTCCCGCAATCCCCGCGGCAGCGGCGTCCGCAAACTGGATGTCGATGACATACAGGCCCTGAACCGGCTCATGGCGGAGCATCACTTCGCGCCCATCCTGGCCCATGCACCGTATACCCTGAACGGCTGCTCGAAGACGGCCAAGACGCGGGACTTCGCCAGACAGGCCATGGCCGACGACCTGCGCCGCCTGGAATACGTCGACAACTGCCGCTATAATTTCCACCCCGGCAGCCACGTCGGACAAGGGGCTGAAACGGGCATCGCCCTCATTGCCGACATGCTCAATACCTGCATGTTCCCCGGTCAAAAGACGACGGTCCTCCTGGAAATGATGGCCGGCAAGGGGACCGAAGTGGGCCGGACCTTTGAAGAACTGGCGGCCATCATCGACAAAGTGGCCATGAACGATAAAATCGGCGTCTGCCTCGATACGTGCCACGTCTTTGACGGCGGCTACGATATCGTCCACCACCTGGACGACGTGTTGACAACCTTTGACAAAGTCATCGGCCTGGACCGCCTGAAAGCCGTCCACGTGAACGACAGCAAGAACGAGCTGGCCAGCCATAAGGACCGCCACGAAAAGATCGGCCAGGGCCATATCGGCCTGGAATCCTTCCGGGCCATCGTCAACCATCCGGCCCTAAAGGATTTGCCCTTTTATCTGGAAACGCCCAATGATATGGCAGGCTATGCCCGGGAAATCGCCCTGCTGCGGTCGCTGCAGCAGTAACCTTGGTAAGGAGGTATTCCATGCGTATCTTACATACAGCCGACTGGCATTTAGGAAAATTATTCTATGGGAATTATCTGACCGAAGACCAGGCCTATGTCCTGGAACAGCAGCTCCTGCCCATGATACGGGACGAAGGCATCGACGCCGTCGTCTTGGCTGGCGACGTCTATGACCGCAGCCTGCCGCCGGCCGAAGCCGTCGAACTCTTCGATGACGTAGCCACGAAAATCACGGCGGACCTGCACGTCCCCTTCCTGGTCATCAGCGGCAATCACGACAGTCCGGCCCGCCTGTCCTTTGCCAGCCGCCTCCTGGCGCCGCAGGGACTCTATATGGCTGGCGAACTGGAGCGGCTCACGGGGCCCGTCGTCCTGGACGATGGCGCCGGCCCTGTCGCTTTCCTGACCGTTCCTTATGCTGAGCCGGCTGTCGTCCGGCAGTGCCTCGGCCAGGAAGCGGTCCGCAGCCATCAGCAGGCTATGGCTGCCCTCCTCGACTGGCAGGGCAGTCAGGTCCCGGAAGGCGCGCGCACGGTCTGTGTCGCCCATGCCTTCGTCGCCGGCGGTATAGCCAGTGATTCGGAACGGCCCTTGTCCATCGGCGGGACGGATCAGGTGACGAGCGACCTCTTTGCGTCCTTCACCTATACGGCCCTGGGCCATCTCCATGGGCCGCAGAAAGTCACGAGCGATACCATCCGCTATGCCGGCAGCCTGCTCAAATACTCGTTCGGCGAAGCCCGCCAGCATAAAGGCGCCGTCATCGCCGACATCGGGCCGGACGGGCAGGTAGACCTGGCCTTCCGGGATCTCGTGCCGCGCCACGACGTGCGCATCGTCAGCGGTACCTTCGAGGCCATCATGGCTGGCGATGACGACAGGCCCGATGATTTCATCCTGGCCCGACTCGACGACAGCCAGCCCATCCTCGACGGCATGGCCCGCCTGCGGCGCAAATACCCGAACGCCATGGCCCTGGAAATGCCCAACCGCAATACCCAGGCTGCGGGACAGCGCGACTTCGATGTACAGCAGGTGACGGAACAGGAATTATTTACCAGCTTTGCCCAGGCCATGCGGCCGGAACAGCCTTTGACCGAAGCCGAGCAGGACTGTGTCCGTACCTTGTGGGACGAATTAGAAAAGGGAGGCAGCCTGTTATGATTCCGATTTACTTAGAAATGAATGCCTTTGGCCCTTATGCCGGCCAGGAAATCGTCGACTTCCGCGAGCTGGGTGACCATAAACTCTTCCTCATCTATGGGCCGACGGGATCGGGCAAGACGACCATCCTCGATGCCATGTGCTATGCCCTCTACGGCAGCACCAGCGGTGACAGCCGCACCGGCGCCCACATGCGCAGTGAATACGCATCGCCCCAGGAAGCGACAGCTGTGTCCTTCCGCTTTGCCATCGGCCGGAAATACTACCGCATCGACCGCAGCCCGGAACAGGAAATCGCCAAGAAACGCGGCACAGGCCTGAAGAAAGCCTCCGCCCAGGCCGCCTTATATGAAACGGACGAAAAGGGGGACCAGGAACAGCTCCTGGCTGCCAAGAATGTGACGGCTGCCGTCGAAAGGCTGCTGGGTTTCAAGGCCGACCAGTTCCGCCAGGTCGTCCTCCTGCCGCAGGGCGACTTCCGCAAGCTCCTCCTGGCCGGTTCCAGCGAGCGCCAGCAGATCATGCAGACCCTCTTCCATACCCAGCGCTATGCGCGGCTCCAGGAACTGGCCAAAGCCCGCCACGATACCCTGGCCAGCCAGTATGAGCAGGTCCGCCAGCGGCGGGAACAGTGCCTGGCCGATCTGGGCATTGACAGCGAAGAAGAACTGCCGGATAAAGAGAAAGCCTGGCAGGCTAAAGGCGAAGCCGTCGATAAACAGTGCCACGATGCCGAAGCCCGGCGCAAGACTTGTCAGGCCGCCTTCCAGGCTGCCCAGACGTTGGAAAACCATTGGCTGCTGCGGGACCAGAAACGCCGGGAAGCGGCGCAGCTCCAGAATCAGGCTGAGCAGTTCCAGGAAAAGCGGGATACCATCGCTATCCTGCGCCAGGCGGAAATCCTGGCGGAACCGTGCCGCCATCTCGATGACCTGGAAAAAGAGGGGAAAGAGGCTCATCAGGCCGCTGAAAAAGCGCGTAAACTGGCTGAAAAGGCCCAGAAGGACCTGGATGAAGCCCGGCAGCAGCTGACCGCCCTTTCGGCTCGTGAAAGCGGCTATAAGGCTGCCTGTGAAGAACGGGTCCAGCTGACGGGACTGCAGGAAAAAGCCGGTTCCTACCGGGACTGCTGCCTCGAAGAAAGCCGATGCCGCAAGGCGGCGGCCGAAGCCGGGGCGCGCTGGGACCAGGCGAGGAAAAAGAAGGAAGCGGAAAAACAGGCCCTTGATAAGACCCAGGATGCCGTCGCCGGCCTGGCCGAACAGGCCGTAGCGGCGGAACAGGCCAAAGCCCGTTGGCAGGCCCTGAGCGACCGGCTCCAGCGCGAAGGCGAAGCCGCTTCTTTGGAAACACAGCTGAAAGACGCACAGAAACAATGGCAGCATAGCCAGGCCTTTTTGGAAAAGGCCGCTGCCAAGGCCCGGGAAGAGCGCATCGCCTATGAAAGCGTCCGGGTCCTGTTCCTGCAGGCCCAGGCCGCTGTCCTGGCGTCGGAACTGGAAGAGGGGAAACCCTGCCCGGTCTGCGGTTCGGCAGCCCATCCCATGCCGGCCGTGCGCCCGGACTCTCTGCCGGAACGACGCGACGTCGAACAGCACCAGAAACGGGCCGATGCCAGCGAAGCCAAACGCCAGCAATGGGAAGTGACAGCCAAAGCCGATGAGACCCGCTATCAGGCCTTGAAGGAGCAGTACCAGGCCCTGCGCCGCCAGTATCCCCAGGACGGGACCCTGGCCGATTGGCAGGACAAGGCCGATAAGGCCCGGAACGCCATGGAAAGCCTGCAGCAGCAGGTACAGGTTGGCGAAGCCCTCAAAAAGGCCGTCGCCGCCGGCCAGACCCGGCTGGCCCGCTGGGAAAGGGAGGAAGACGCGGCCCGGACGGCCGCTGAACAGGCCCGGACTGCGGCGGCCAAGGCGGCGGAAACGAAGGCCCGCCTGGAAGCGGACCTTCCCGAAGCCTATCGCGACCTGCAGGCCTTGCAGCAGCGCCTGGATGCCTTAAGCCAGGCTATCACGGCTTACGAAAAGGACCTGCAGCGTTACCGTGACGCCGTCGTCGCCGGCGAACGCCAGGCGGCCAGCCAGCAGCAGGAAGCGCAGAACTGGCAGCACCAGGTCGAATTGCTGCGGGACCGCTTCAGTCAGGGCGTCCAGGCCCTGCGGGACCGCGTCCTGGCTGCCGGTTTCGAGAGCGTCAAGGCCTGCCGGGCCATGCAGGCCGCTGTCCACCAGATCCCGGAACTGGAAGCCGCTGTCCGCCAGTATGACACGCAGGTCCAGCAGGTACAGGGCCAGCTGGCTCAGGAAGAGAAGGCTATCGGCAGCCAGTCCCGGCCCGACGTGGCAGCGGCGCAGGCGGCTTTGGCCGAAGCTGAAAAAGTCAGCCAGGCCTTAGTCGAAGAAAAAGGCAGCCTGGCCGCGCAGTATCAGCGCTGGCAGCAGGTAAAAGCAGCCCTTGTCTCGCTGCAGCAGGAAGGCCGGGACCTGACCGAAGCCTATAAGACTGTCGGCGCCGTCTATGAACTCATCGCCGGCAAGCAGACGGGCATCAATTTTGAACGCTACGTCCTCGGCGCCCTCCTCGACGAAGTCCTGGCCGCCGCCAACGGCCGCCTGCAGGGCATGAGCCGTCAGCGCTACAGCCTGCAGCGTTCCCGGTCGTGGGACGACAAGCGGGTCAAACAGATCGGCCTGGATATCGAAGTCTATGACAACTATACGGGCTATGCCCGGCCGGCCAATACCCTGTCCGGCGGCGAGACCTTCCTGGCCTCCCTGTCCCTGGCCCTGGGCCTGGCCGATGTCGTCCAGGCCTATTCCGGCGGCATCCACCTGGATACGATGTTCATCGACGAAGGCTTCGGTACCCTCGATAGCGAAACCTTGGATTATGCCCTGAAGACGTTGTCGTCCCTGCGCAGCGGCGGCCGCCTGGTCGGCATCATTTCCCATGTACCGGAACTGAAGGAACGCATCGACGCCCGCCTGGCCGTCCACAAGACCGACCGGGGCAGTACGTCATCCTTTGAGTTTGCCTGAGCGCCGTGATTAGTATATAATACAATCATAACGAATTGAGAGGGGGAGCAACGTGTCTATTCAAAAAGTACGCGACTATTTTGCCCAGTGGGGGATAGCAGACCGGGTCATGGAACTCGACCAGTCCAGTGCGACCGTCGAAGAAGCGGCGGCAGCCCTTCATACGGAAGGCCGGCGCATTGCTAAGTCCATGTCCTTCCTCATCGGCGACCATCCGATCCTGGTCCTTTTTGCCGGTGATGCCCGCGTGGACAACCATAAGTTCAAAGAACGCTTCCATAAGAAGGCGACCATGATCAAGGCCGGCGACGTGGAACGGCTCATCGGCCATCCCGTCGGCGGCGTCTGTCCCTTCGCCATCAACGAAGGTGTCGATGTCTTCCTGGACGAATCGCTCAAACGATTCCAGACTGTCTTTCCGGCCTGCGGGACCGCCAATAGTGCCATCGAACTGACACTGCCCGAACTGGAAACCTATTCCCATGCCAAGGAATGGGTCGACGTATCCAAGGGCTGGCAGGAAGAGAACCAATAAAAAAGGGGGTAGTAGTATGCAATTCACCTTTAAGCACACCAATTTCAACGTTTTGAATCTCCAGCGCAGCATGGACTTCTATAAAGAAGCCCTGGGCCTGACCGAAGTCAGCCGCATCGAGAACCCGGATTTCACCATCGTCTACCTCGGCGACGGCGTGTCCGATTTCCAGCTGGAACTGACCTGTCTCAAAGACCGCAAGGAACCGTATAATCTCGGCGAAAATGAATTCCACACGGCCTTTGCCGTCAAGGATATGGATGCGGCCCTGGCCAAGCATAAAGACATGGGCTGCGTCGTCTATCAAAATCCGGCCATGGGCATTTATTTCATCGTCGACCCCGACGGCTACTGGCTGGAAATCATTCCGGAGCGCTAAGCGATGAAGAAGGAATATACGCAGCGGACAGCCCGCCTCATCGGCCAGGATAAGGTGGACGAATTAGATACGAAAAAGGTCCTCATCTTCGGCGTCGGCGGTGTCGGATCCGCTGTCGTCGAAGCCCTGGGCCGGGCCGGCGTGGGCCATCTCATCCTGGTCGATGCCGACGTCTTCGACCCGTCCAATATCAACCGCCAGCTCGGGGCGACGGTCCAGACCCTTGGCCGGCCTAAAGTCGAAGTCATGAAGGAACGCCTCTTGTCCATCAATCCCGACATCGATGTCGAGACTCATGCGACGTTCTATTTGCCCGACAGCCATAAAGGCTTCATTGCCAATTCCGGCGCCGATTACGTCGTCGATGCCGTCGACACGATGAGCGCTAAGATCGCTATCATCGACGAAGCCTACCACAGTGGCATCCCCGTCGTATCCTCCATGGGGGCAGGAAATAAGCTCCATCCGGAATATTTCCAGCTCGATTACATCGAGAAGACCAGCGTCGACCCCCTGGCCAAGATCATGCGCCGGGAATTGAAGAAGCGCCACATCCGCCGTATCAAAGTAGCCTATTCGACGGAAGTCCCGCATAAGCCATTCACCGGCAGCGAGGAAGTACGTCCCAGTCCGGGCAGCATTTCTTTTGTTCCGTCGACGGCGGGCATGATCCTGGCCGGTGCCGTCGTGCGCGACCTACTGGATTTGGACTGAGCTTGAGACCCAAAGAAAATTTTTGCTAGTTATGCACAAGGGCTGCGGCTGGAAAAGCGCAGCTCTTTTGTTGTTCTTTCAAGGCCTGCCAGCGATTTTGATAAAAACTAGTCCTAACTTGTCCACAACATGATGGAGTATATGCGCATTGACATCTCCTACTATATATAGTATCATTAGGCATGTAAAAAAACGGGCCGCACCATATATGTTGTGGGTGGCAGGAAATAATATACATGCTATATACTATATACTGTGGAGGTAGACATATGTTAGAAGTAATCAAGCGCAATGGAGAACGAGTGCCCTTCAATCGCGATAAGATCACGGTTGCTATTGAAAAGGCCATGAACAGCAGCAGCGGTATTTACGAAGAAGGGCAGGCTGCTCAGATTGCCAGTGAAATCGAAGATTATGCTGCTTCTATCCAGAAGGACCTGACTATCTACGCCATTGAAGACCAGGTCTACTACCGTTTGTTGAAATACAACAATCCGGCAACGGCCCGGGCTTACGAAAACTACAAGACCATCCAGGCCTTCAAGCGCCAGACCAATACGACTGACGATGATGTATTCGGCCTGCTGAATAACACCAACCTGGAAGTCCTCGACGAAAACTCCAACAAGAACGGCCACGTCGTATCGACGCAGCGCGACCTCATCGCCGGCGAAGTATCCAAGGATATTGCCCGCCGCAAGCTCATTCCGGCTGACATCGTCCAGGCCCATGACAGCGGCGCTATCCACTTCCATGACATGGATTACATCATCCAGCCCATGTTCAACTGCTGTCTCATCAATCTGGAAGACATGCTGGCCAACGGGACGGTCATCAACGGCAAGAAAATCGACACGCCGAAATCCTTCCAGGTAGCCTGCACGGTGACGACGCAGATTATCGCTCAGGTCGCCAGCGGCCAGTACGGCGGCCAGTCCATTAACGGCATCGACCGCATCCTGGCTCCGTACGTCCGTAAATCCTTCCAGAAATACATGAAAGCCGTCGTCGAAGAACAGCGCGAAGTCTACGGCATCGAACCGGATATGGAAAAAGCCGAAGAAATCGCCTGGAAACGGACGAAGAAGGAAATCAAGGACGGCATCCAGACCATCCAGTACCAGATCAACACGCTCATGACGACCAACGGCCAGGCGCCTTTCGTCACGCTGTTCATGTACTTCAAGCCGGACTACGAATATGCCCGGGAAGCCGCCCTCATCGACGAAGAACTCCTGCGCCAGCGCATCCAGGGCATCAAGAACGAAGCCAACGTCTACGTCACGCCGGCCTTCCCGAAACTCATTTACGTCCTGGACGAACACAACGTCCGCGAAGGCAGCCCGTACTTCTATCTGACCAAACTGGCTGCCGAATGTACGGCGAAACGCATGTATCCTGACTACATTTCGGCCAAGAAGATGCGCGAAACCTATGAAGGCAACGTCTTCAGCCCCATGGGCTGCCGCTCCTTCCTCAGCCCCTGGAAAGATGAAAATGGCAACTATAAATTCGACGGCCGCTTCAACATGGGCGTCGTCTCCATCAACCTGCCGCAGATCGGCATCCTCGCCGACGGGGATGAAGAAAAATTCTTCCAGATCCTCGACAAACGCCTGGAACTCTGCAAGAAAGCCCTGCTCCTGCGCGTCGACCTGCTCAAACGCATTACGTCCGACGTATCGCCTATCCACTGGCAGTACGGCGCCATTGCCCGCCTGAAGCCCGGCGAAACCATTGAAAAATTCATTTACGGCGGCTATGCGACCTTGTCCCTGGGCTATATCGGTATCTATGAAGCGACGGTACTGACCAAGCACTGCTCGCACACGACGCCGGAAGGCCGGAAGTTCGCCATGCGCATCATGGACGACCTCAACGCCCACATCCAGAAGTGGAAGAAAGAAACGAATATCGGCTTTGCCCTCTACGGCACGCCGGCTGAAAATCTGACCAATCTCTTCTGCAAGATCGATAAAGCCCGCTTCGGCTCCATCCCTGACGTCACGGATAAAGGCTATTACACCAACAGCTATCACGTCGACGTCCGCGAACCGATCAATGTCTTTGACAAGTTCTCCTTTGAAGCCGATTTTGAAGAAAAATCGACGGGCGGCTGCATCAGCTATGCCGAAATCCCCAACATGACCCACAATATCCCGGCCGTCCTGACCATGGTCCAGTACATCTATGACCACATCGCTTACGGCGAATTCAACACCAAACTGGACTACTGCCATGAATGTGGCTTTGACGGCGAAATCATCCTCAATGATGATAACGAATGGGAATGCCCGCGCTGCCACAACAAAGACCGCAATAAACTGACGGTCATCCGCCGGACCTGCGGCTACTTGGGCGAAAATTTCTGGAATGAAGGGCGGACGCAGGAAATCAAGAGCCGCGTCCTCCATATCTAAGAGGTGACTTGACTTGCATTATGCACAGATGCGGCAATATGATATTGCCAACGGGCCGGGCATCCGTTCGACGATTTTCGTCACCGGCTGTTCGCGCCACTGCTTCAACTGCTTTAATCCGGAATACCAGGACCCGCAGGCCGGACAAGAATGGACGCAGACCGAAATGGAACAGCTGCTTTCCTGGCTCAGCGCCCCGACTAACAGCGGCCTGACCCTCCTCGGCGGCGAACCGATGGAAAACACGGAAGGGCTGACGCAGATCGTCAAAACAGTCAAACAGGCTATGCCCGATAAATCGGTGTGGGTCTACTCGGGCTTCACGTATGACGAAATCATTGCGGACCCGCAGAAAAAAGCCCTCTTGGATGTCTGCGACGTCCTCGTCGACGGCCCCTTTGTCGACGACCTGAAAGACCCGGGCCTCTATTTCCGCGGCTCCTCGAACCAGCGCGTCATCGACCTCAAAGCGACAAGAACCAGCGGCCAGATCACCCTGGTATGGCCCGACGGCCGCTGATGACAAATAAGTAATAAACATTATCCATTGATATTATTTACAATAAACTTTTTTTCTGATATAATACAACATGTAGGGGCGACCACGTGGGGCGCCCGCCTGAATCATGGTGATTAACGCAGGTCGTGGCTCGTGGCTCGTGGCTCGTGGCTCGTGGCTCGTGGCTCGTGGCTCGTGGCTCGTGGCTCGTGGCTCGTGGCTCGTGACCTGCGGTCTGCTAGGCTGGCGAATTTATTCGACAGCCTTGACTTTCAAAAAAGGAGGGCTTCTCATGGTTGTGGAATCGGTGAAAAAAGTAAAGAATATCGTCTCTGAAGTCTTTAAAGGCTATGCCAGCAATTCCAGCGGCGGCTGCTGTGGCGTATCGCTTCCTCCGGAAGAACAGCGCCAGCTCAAACGCCTGAAAGAAGGAGCTCAGGCCGAAAAGAAAGATTGACAGGGGCTGTGAAAACGGCTACACTAAGGATATAAGAACAAGACGCACGACGGGGACACCACCTAAGGTGTCAGACGTCGTGCGTTTTTATTTTGCTACGAGGGGTGTATACCATGCAGTTAGTATTGAACGGAAAGAAAATGAATTGTCCCTGTGATCACCTGGACGACCTGAAAGCCGCCTATGGCAGCGGCCAGGAAATCACCATCGTCAACGGCTTTGCCACGACCGAGAACCTGGCCCTGAAAGAAGGCGATGAAATCTACTTCATCCCTAAAGACCGCCTGCCGCCGAAAGAAGCCCTGGAAGGCATGATGTGTTCCCGCCATACGCCGAAAGTCCATCAGAAAGTCAGCGCCGGCCGCGTCGCCATCTGCGGCCTCGGCGGCCTGGGATCCAACGCCGCCGTCTACCTGGCCCGGACCGGCGTCGGCCATCTGCACCTCATCGACTTCGATACTGTCGATGCCAGCAACCTGAACCGCCAGTCCTACATGGTCCGCGACCTGGGACAGCGCAAGACCGACGCTCTGGCCCGGCAGATTGCCGACATCAATCCCTTTATCGACGTCCGTACGGACTTCGTCCGCCTCACCGAAGACAACGTGCCGACCATCCTGAAAGACGACCAGATCATCTGCGAAGCCTTCGACAACCCTGATGCCAAGACCATGCTCGTCCACACCATCCTGGAACAGTGTCCCGATAAATATATCGTCTCCGCCTCCGGCATGGCCGGCTACGGCGACAGCAATGCCATCGTGACGAAAAAAATCACCAGCCACTTCTACATCTGCGGCGACCAGACGCGGAACGCCAAGCCCGGACGCGGCCTCATGGCCCCCAGAGTTGCCATCTGCGCCGGCCACGAAGCCAACCTGATCCTGCAGCTCCTGGTCGACGTCTTGTAATGCTGGAAAAAGCGGCTCACCCTGCATACTCGGACTCAGATGCGGCTTCGCCGCGACAAACTCAAACTGACAACGACGCTTCGGGAAGCCCTCAGCGCGTAGCGGGCCGCCCGCCGCTGCCATCTACCAGGGTAATTGGCCTGTACCTGACAGGGCAGATAAGCTCTGGGACGGCCCCTACGGAATCGCATACAGGCGATGGAGGTGAATGCGCCCACAGATTGCGAAAAAATACACGGCCAGCGGCCTTGTGCGTAGGGGCTTCCCGTGGGAAGCCCGCTAGAGAGATTCCATCACATCCCATTCAAGTATAATGGCAGGTTTTTACGAGCCGAGGGTTCCACGAGGCGATTGGCTTACGAAAGGGCTCCTCTTTTTGTTTCCTGGGATTCTTGTTATAATAGATGAAAAGGGCCTTTGCAGGGGAGCTGGGGAAAGCAGGTGAGGTTATGAAGTGGCAGATGCCGATTGGTGTCGATAATTTTTTAGATATACGGAGCAAGCATTATTATTTTGTCGATAAGACGGACTTTATCCGCCAGCTCATCGATGGGCACAGTGCGGTGACGCTGATTACGCGGCCGCGGCGGTTCGGTAAGACCTTGACGCTGAGTATGCTGGAGTATTTCTTTTCCACTGAAAAAGAGGAACAGAGCCGCCATCTCTTCGACGGACTGGCTATCGAAAGGGCCGGCGCTGCCTATATGTCCCATCGCGGCCAGTATCCGGTTGTTTTCATGTCTTTTAAAGGGATGCAGCAGGATACGTGGCAAGGCATGTTCCAGTCGTTTCGGCTTTGGATTCAGCGGGAGTTTAATAAATATGAATTTTTATTGCAAGATAATTTATTAAATGAAGTAGAGAAAAATGCGTTTCACCGCATTATCTGGCAGCAGGCGACGCCCGAAGAATACCAGCTCAGTTTGTTGAATTTATCAGAATATTTGTTTCGTTATTATCGGGTAAAACCGATTATACTGATTGATGAATACGACACCCCTTTGCAAACGGCTTATAGTCATCAATTTTATGATCAGGCTATCGCTTATTTCCGGACGTTTTTTAATAATACGCTGAAGGGCAATGAGTTTTTGAATTTTGCGATTTTGACAGGCGTCTTGCGTATTGCTAAGGAAAGCATCTTTAGTGGCTTGAATAATCTCGATGTCTATTCCGTGATGGATGATGAATATAGTACTGTCATGGGGTTCACGCCAGCAGAAGTAGAAAAAATGGCTGGTGATTTACAGGCGGATGCCTTATTGCCGCAATTAAAAGCTTGGTATGACGGTTATCGCTTCGGCCATCATGAGATTTATAATCCCTGGTCGGTCATTTCTTGTTTTGCCAAAAGACGGATCGGGGACTACTGGGTCAATACGTCGGCTAATGAAATCATTGCGACCCTGCTTCAAGGACCTTCTAAGCAGCAGGAAGAACGGCTATTAGCTTTATTACAAGGAAACACCGTCTCGGCTGTCATCCGCGAAGGATTGATTTATCAGGATATACGCATGGATAAAGATGCCCTGTATACGCTGCTGCTGACAACGGGTTATTTGACGGCTGTCTGGCGTCAGGATATTCCCAATGGGATACTTTGCCAATTGAAGATTCCCAATGAGGAAGTGCGTCATGTATTTCAGAGTGAGATCCTTGACCGCTTTTGTGCAGACGGGGATGTTTCCCGTTTGTATATCATGATGGGCCATTTGCTGCAGGGACAGGCGGAGATTTTTTCGGAAGAATTGCAGCAATTCATCCAGCAGCTCGTCAGTGTCTATGACGCGGCCAATAAAGAGAGCTTTTACCACGGTTTTATGCTGGGCATGACGGCGTTGTTCCTGGGTAAGGACTACACTGTCGAATCGAACCGGGAAAGCGGGTACGGCCGCTTTGACCTGGCGATTATCCCCAAGGATGTGAAAAAAGCCGGCGTCATCATGGAATTCAAAGTGGCTTCGAGGGAAGCGGACATGGAGGCTAAGGCCCGCGAGGCGTTGCAGCAGATCGAAGAACGAGAGTACGTGACGGCGTTCCGCCAGCGGGGGATACAGCAGGTATGGAAGTATGGCATCGCCTTTTGCGGGAAAAAAATCCTTGCATTTCAAGGGCCGATGTGCTAAACTATTCTAGCATAGGTTTTGAATGATTGATACAGAAAGAGGTGTAAGTGGTGAAAGAAGGTATTCATCCGAAGTACTACCCGAATGCGAAAGTTACTTGCGCATGCGGCAATACGTTTGAAACAGGTTCTACGAAACCGGAACTGCGTGTTGAAATTTGCTCCAAATGCCATCCGTTCTTTACGGGCCAGCAGCGCGCTCAGCAGGCTCGTGGCCGTATCGAACAGTTCAATAAACGTTATGGTAAAACAGCTAAATAAGCAGCAGTACAAGTGGGCAGCAGAGCAGAAATGCTCTGCTCTATTTGTATGTACAGAAATGGAGGCAACTCTTTGAAGAAACCGAAGACGTACGTCGGCGGCCAGGCCGTCATCGAAGGGGTTATGATGCGCGGTCCTGTCAGCATTGCTACGGCAGTGCGGACGCCGTCCGGTGAAATTACTATAAAGAAAGACGCCGTTCACTCCATTACCGAACGGTATCCGATTTTGAAGAAGCCTTTTTTGCGGGGCAGTGTTGCCTTGTGTGAATCCCTGGTCTATGGTATGAAGAGCCTGTCCTATTCGGCTCAGGCTGCCGGTGAGGAAGATGAACAGTTGTCGAGTACGCAGATGGCCCTGACCATGGCCGTATCGGTCGTCTTGGCTATCGTTTTTTTCCTGGCTATCCCGACGTATGCGGCCAAGTTCATTCCCGGTGTGGCGGACAGCGCGTTCCGCCTGAACATCGTCGAAGGGGTTCTGCGCCTCGCTATATTTCTATTATATATATGGGGGATTTCCCTGACGTCGGACATCCGCCGTGTCTTTGAATACCATGGCGCCGAACACAAGACCATCTGGACGTATGAATCGGGAGAAGAACTGACCGTCGAAAATGTCAAACGCCACAGCCGCCTTCATCCGCGGTGCGGTACGAATTTCCTGCTCATCGTCATGGTCGTGTCGATTTTCGTCTTTGCCTTCCTGGGCTGGCCGAATCTCATCGAGCGCATTGCGTCCCGCGTGCTGCTCATGCCTGTCGTCGCCGGTATCAGCTATGAAATGATACGCCTCGCCGGCCGAACCCAGAATCCGGTCATTCAAGCCTTATTCCGTCCGGGACTGTGGCTCCAGTATCTGACGACGCGGGAACCCCATGCCGACCAGATCGAAGTAGCCATCGAAGCCCTCAACGCCGCCAAGCCGGCTGAGGAAGAAAGTGAATCGAACGAATTGAAATGAGGAGGAACTTATGAGCTCTTTTATGGATAAAGTACAGGCCGTAGAAAATAAATTCATGGACCTGGAACAGCAGATCAGCGACCCTTCTGTCATTGCCCGCCAGGACGAATGGCAGAAACTGACCAAGGAACACGCTTCGCTGATGCCGATTGTCGAAGCGTTCCGCAAGTACAAAGACGTTACCCACACCATTGACGGCGACAAGGAAATCATCGACGATCCCGACAGTGACAGCGACCTCATCGCCATGGCCAAGGAAGAAATGAACGGCCTGACGAAAGAACAGGCCGACCTGGAAGAACAGCTGCACATCCTCATGCTGCCCAAAGACCCGCGGGATGACAAGAACGTCATCATGGAAATCCGTGCCGGTGCCGGCGGGGATGAAGCAGCCCTCTTTGCCGGGGACTTGTTCCGCATGTACATGAAGTACATCGAAAAACAGCCGGGCTGGAAGACGAGCATCATCAGTTCCAATGCACCGGAACTGGGCGGCTTCAAGGAAGTCGTCTTTTCCGTCGAAGGCTCCGGTGTCTATGGCAAATTGAAATATGAATCGGGCGTCCATCGCGTCCAGCGCGTGCCCGTCACCGAAGCCGGCGGCCGTATCCATACGTCGACGGCGACGGTCGCCGTCCTGCCGGAAGCAGAAGACGTCGAAATCGACCTCAATATGGACGATGTCCGCGTCGACTATTTCCGCGCCTCCGGTGCCGGCGGCCAGCACGTCAATAAGACCAGTTCTGCCGTCCGCATGACCCATATCCCGACGGGGATGGTCGTCGAATGCCAGGACGAACGGTCTCAGCTGGAAAACCGTGCCAAGGCCTTGCGCGTCTTGAAAGCCCGTCTCCTCGACCAGGCCCAGCAGAAGGCCGATGCCGAATTGACCGAAGAACGGCGCAGCCAGGTCGGTACGGGCGACCGCAGCGAACGTATCCGCACATATAACTTCCCGCAGGGCCGCGTCACGGACCATCGCATCAACCTGACCCTGTACAAGCTGGACAACATCCTTAACGGCGATATCGACGAATTTATCCAGGCCCTGGCCGAAGCCCGCCGGGCTGAATTGATGAAAGAAGCCGAAGATGAATAAGATTTGGACTATCGGGGCCTTGCTGCAATGGACGCAGCAATAC
Organism: Megasphaera jansseni; assembly: GCF_047974155.1. Taxonomy (NCBI): domain Bacteria; kingdom Bacillati; phylum Bacillota; class Negativicutes; order Veillonellales; family Veillonellaceae; genus Megasphaera; species Megasphaera jansseni. Next base: position 28,979 of record NZ_JBHYRR010000009.1, read on the forward strand.
TTTGCCGGCAAAGGCATCGATTCGCCGCGTCTCGATGCGGAAATTCTCCTGGCTCATGTCCTGCATAAAGAGCGTATCTATCTGTATGCCCATTATGACGAACCCATGAATGGCGAAGAATTGGCAGCCTACCGGGATATGGTCAAACAGCGGGCGGAACGCTTGTCCGTAGCCCATATCCTGGGGACCAAGGCCTTCATGGGCCTCGATTTCAAGGTCAGTGAAGACGTCCTCATCCCCCGGCCGGAGACAGAAATGCTCGTCGAGACCGTCGCAGCCGCTGCCGAAGGGACGGCGCCGGCCATCATCGACCTGGGTACGGGCAGTGGGGCCATCATCCTCAGCCTGCTCCATTACCTGCCGCAGGCCACGGGGACCGGCGTCGATATTTCGCCGGCAGCCCTGGCCATTGCCGCAGACAATGGCCGGACGTTGGGACTCGACGACCGCGTGACCTGGATGGAAAGCGATTTATTGGCTCAGGTGCCGCCGGCGGCCTATGACTGGCTGGTATCGAATCCGCCCTATCTGACGCAGGCCGATATGGAACAGCTTCAGCCGGAAGTGCGCCATGACCCGCCCCTGGCCTTGTACGGCGGTGACGACGGCCTGGATTTTTATCGCCGCATCGCCCAGGACAGCCCGGCTTATGTCAAGGCTGGCGGCCATTGTGCCGTGGAAATCGGTGCCGGACAGGCCGAAGACGTGACGGCTATTTTCTGTTCCGGCGGCGCCTATGACCATGAACAGACGGTCAAGGATTATGGCGGCATTGACAGGGTCCTCGTATTTTCCAGAAAAGAGTAGAGACTATGAAACAGACGAAGCTTGTAGAAATTACGGATATAGAGAAACAAAAAGACATCCTCGAAGAAGCGGGCCAGATTATCCGCGACGGCGGCCTGGTCGTCTTTCCGACGGAAACGGTCTATGGCATCGGTGCCAATGGCCTCGATGCCGATGCCTGCCGCAGTATTTACATCGCCAAGGGCCGTCCCAGCGATAATCCGCTCATCCTGACCGTGCCCGACGAAGAAGGAGCCCGGCAGGCCGCGGCTGTCATCCCGCCGACGGCACAGAAACTCATGGATCGCTTCTGGCCGGGACCACTGACCATCGTCCTGCCACGCAAACCCATCGTGCCCGATGCGGCGACGGGAGGCCTCGATACGGTAGCCCTGCGCTGCCCGGACCACGATATCTGCCGCGCCTTCCTGCGCTGTGCCGGCGTACCCGTTGCCGGACCCAGTGCCAACCTCTCGACCCGTCCCAGCCCGACGACGGCCGAAGAAGTCATGCACGACATGGACGGGCGCGTCGATATGGTCATCGACGGCGGACCCTGCCACATCGGCGTTGAATCGACGATTGTCGAATGTAATGGCGATGACGGCGTCACCATCCTGCGTCCTGGCGGCGTCACCATCGAAATGCTCCAGGAAGTGGTGCCCCATGTCCAGCTCGATACGACGCTGGTCACGGGGAAAGGCGTCCCCAAGGCACCGGGCATGAAATACCGCCACTATGCCCCGTCGGCTCCGATGACGGTCGTCGTCGGCCCTGTCGACAAGGTGACGGAAACCCTGCAGAAATTATACGACCAGGCCAAAGCCGAAGGGAAAGTCGTCGGCTTTTTGGTCAGTGAAGAAGTCGGGGAAGCCTTTCCGCATAAGGATATGTATATCTGGGGCCGCCATGGCGATAAAGAAGCCCTGGCCAACCAGCTCTACACGGGCCTCTTGTCCTTCGACAGCGATAAAGTCGATCTCATCCTGGCCGAAGGCATCGACGATGAAGGATTAGGCCTGGCTATCATGAACCGCATGAAGAAAGCCGCCGGTGGCCATGTGGTCATCGTCGGTTAAGACTTTTCACACTATCCCGAAAGGGGTATAATAGAGCTGAATCATTCAGCATACATGGGAGGAATTGATTATGAAATTAGTACTCGGCGCCGATCACGGCGGATTTGACTTGAAAGAAAACATCAAGGAATATTTGAAAGAACAAGGCATTGAATTCACCGATTACGGCACCCTGACGGGCGAACGCTGTGATTATCCGGACATTGCCAAGAAAGTCGCTGAAGCCGTCGCTGACGGCACCTTCGACCGGGGCATCCTCGTCTGCGGCACCGGCATCGGCATCGGCATCGCTGCCAACAAAGTCCACGGCATCCGGGCAGCCCTCTGCCATGACTGCTTCTCGGCAGAATACTGCCGCCGTCATAACGACGCCAACATCCTGACCATGGGCGGCCGCGTCATCGGCCCGGGCCTGGCCAGAGAAATCGTCCGTATCTTCCTCTCCACTGGTTTTGATGGCGGCCGCCACGCTGTCCGCGTCGCCAAGATTGCAGAAATGGATAAATAGGAAAGGGGACTTCACACATGCACGTACAAGTAATGGATCATCCGCTCATTCAGCACAAAGTCACGCTCATGCGGAAAAAGGAAACAGGCTCTAAGGATTTCCGTAACCTCCTGGAAGAAATCACCATGCTCATGGGGTATGAAATCACGCGGGACCTGCCCTTGGAAGACGTCGAAATCGAAACGCCTGTCGCCAAGATGACCGGCAAGCAGATCAGCGGCAAGAAACTGGGCATCGTTCCGGTCCTGCGCGCCGGCCTGGGCATGGTACAGGGCATGCTCAACCTCATCCCGACGGCCAAAGTCGGCCACATCGGCCTCTATCGCGACCCGCAGACGCTGGAACCGGTTGAATATTACTGCAAACTGCCCGATGTAGAAGACCGCGATTTCATCATCGTCGATCCCATGCTGGCCACGGGCGGCAGTGCTTCGGCGGCCATTACGCTGCTCAAGGAAAAAGGCATCAAGAACATCAAGCTCATGTGCCTCGTCGCAGCCCCGCAGGGCGTCCAGAAAGTCAACGCCGATCATCCGGATGTCCGTATCTACGTCGCAGCCCTCGATGACAAACTCAACGACAAAGGTTACATCGTACCGGGCTTAGGCGATGCCGGCGACCGCATTTTCGGGACGAAATAATCGTTCGTCGTAGGTCGTTCATCGAAAATCAAAATCGTTTGTAGTTTATTGTAGGGGCTCGCACGTGGCGAGACCGCCCTGGAAACTGTGTGATTCTCTGCCCGGTTTACTAAGAGAATCATCCAAATTCACAACGGGTCGCCCACGTGGCGACCCCTACAGGGTAAAAAAGGGGCTGTCGCACGAAGGTTTTTGCCATCATGCGAGGCCCCTTCAACTTAAAAGTTTTTCGTTCGTAGTTCATCGTTCATCGCGATGGATTGATATTTTTAATCCCATACGACAAACGATGAACGACCTACGATCAACGTAAAAAGAGGCTGTCTTAATGCGACAGCCTCTTTTTTCAATGCGCACACGGATGAACTTTGGCGATGGCCTGTAAGTCATACGGTGTTTCCTGATAGACAATGTTCAACCAGTTATGGTAGAAGAGGTGAGCGTAGCTGCACCACGTGAAATACGGCTTTTTCGTATCGTTGTCATCAGGGTAGTAATTCTTGGGAATGGAAATGGGCAGGCCCTTTTTCTTATCCCGCAGGTATTCCTCTTCCAGGGTCCGCCGGTCGTACTCAAAGTGGCCGAGGACGAAGAAACGGCGGTGATCCGGCGTACCGATGATGTTGATGCCGTTTTCGACGGACCGTGAGAGGATGTCGAGCTGCGGCGTATTGTAGACTTGGATGTCGTTGATCGCCGTATGCCGCGACTGGGGGATGAAGTAACGGTCATCGAAGCCCCGCAGGAGGGGATGGTGCTGCTGGGTCAGCTGGTATTCAAAGATACCGAAGAGCTTGGCCGGCAGGAGGCGCTTTTCGATGCCATAGTAGTAATACAGGGCTGCCTGGGCGCCCCAGCAGAAGTGGAGCGTCGAGAAGGCATGTGTCTTAGCCCATTCAAAGTAAGTCTTCATTTCCGGCCAGTAGTCGACGGACTCAAAGGGAATCTGTTCGACCGGGGCGCCGGTGATGATGAAACCGTCGTAGTAATTATCCTTGATTTCATCGAAGACGTAATAGTTTTCTTCTAAATAAGACGGGTCGGTATGCGTGCTTTCGTGGGTTTCTGTATGGCAGAAGTCCACTTCGACCTGGAGCGGTGAATCACCGAGAAGGCGGAGAAGCTGCAACTCTGTCGGTTTCTTCAAGGGCATCAGGTTGAGGATAAGGATACGCAGCGGCCGTATGTCCTGATGGAGGGCCAGTCCCTTATCAATCGTGAAGATACCTTCTTCATGAAGTTTTTCCTTGGCGGAAAGACCGTCAGCAATTTTAATTGGCATAGTGCATTTCTCCCTTACATAAAGTCTTAGATGGTTGCCAGTGCTTTTTCAACAGCGGCGAGGAGGTCTTCGATGTTTTCGAGGCCTACGGAGATACGGATCGTGCCCGGTGTAATACCGCAGGCGCGCTGAGCTTCTTCCGAAAGCTGCTGATGCGTCGTCGAAGCCGGGTGAACGAGGAGGGACTTGGAGTCGCCGACGTTGGCCAGGTCAGAGAAGATATCCGCATTATCGATGAATTTACGGGCAGCCGTATAGCCGTCTTTCAATTCAAAGGAGAAAATCGAACCCGTTCCCTTGGGGAAGTATTTCTGAGCCAGTTTGTAGTACGGCGAGGACGGGAGGGACGGATAGTTGACTTTGGCGACTTTCGGATGATTTTCGAGGAAGTCGGCGATCTTCTGGGCGTTTGCGACGTGGCGTTCGATGCGCAGGGACAAGGATTCGAGGCCCTGGATGAGGAGCCATGCGTTGAACGGGCTGATGCATGCGCCGAGGTCGCGGAGCGCTTTGGCACGGATACGGGTTACGAAGCCGGCACCGGGGATATCCTTGGCGAAGTTGACGCCGTTGTAGGATTCATCCGGCGAAGCGAAGTCTTTGAAGCGGCCCGAACCAGCCCAGTCGAATTTACCGTTTTCAACGATGAGGCCGCCGAGGGTCGTGCCGTGGCCGCCGATGAATTTCGTAGCCGAATGGACGACGACGTCAGCGCCGTGTTCGAGCGGACGGAAGAGGAACGGCGTAGCGAAGGTGTTGTCGACGATGACCGGAAGGCCGTTATCGTGAGCGATTTTGGCGATGGCTTCAAAGTCCGGGATGTTGATGGCCGGGTTGCCGAGGCTTTCGAGGTAAATCGCTTTGGTCTTGTCGTTGATGTATTTCGCAAAGGACTGCGGGTCGTCGGGATCGGCGAAGTGCGTCGTAATGCCGAGGTGTTTGAAGGTTTCGCTGAACAGTTCGACCGTGCCGCCGTACAGCGTCGGAGCGGCGATGATTTCGTCACCGGCACCGGCGAGGTTGATGATGGAGTAGGCGATAGCTGCTGCGCCGCTGGCCGTAGCCAAACCGGCTGTGCCGCCTTCAAGGGCTGCAATACGTTTTTCCAAAACGTCCTGCGTCGGGTTGGTCAGACGGCTGTAGATATAGCCGGCATCTTTCAAAGCGAAGCGGTCTTCGGCCTGCTGCGTATCTTTGAAGACATAAGACGTCGTCTGGTAAATAGGAACGGCACGGGCACCTGTTGCCGGATCCGGTACCTGACCTGCATGCTGCTGTAACGTTTCGAATTTGTAGTTAGTGTTTTCGCTCATAATACATTTCCCCCTAATATTGTAAAAAATATATAATGTAATATAAACTTGAAAGCCTTGTAATAAAAAAAGCTTCCATCCCTAATAAGGGACGGAAGCACCGTGATACCACCCAATTTCACCCATCCTTCACAGGATGAGCCTCTTCAGGTACGCAGACAAATGAGCCTTGAATACCATAGTGCTGTAACGGGCACACCCGGATGGCCTAACTGTTCGACCAATCTGCTCGGAGTCCATCTTCCACGATCACCCTTGTATTCCCTTGCACCAAATGGGAACTCTCTGTGCCAATTCCTATCGTGTACTCTTCTCTTCATTGCAACACTATCAAGTTGTTGACGTAAGTCTACCATCAAAAAAGCACTTTGTCAAATGATTTCTGCAAAAAAGTTCTAGGCAAAGTAACGTTAAACGTTATATGTTTTGCTGTTGTTTGCAGAAAATGGTTCTGAAATTTTGACTTATCACGACAAATTACAAACCGCCAAGGGCCTGCCGCATGACGACAAGCCCTTTTTTCTTGCCCTGTGTAACGCGTTACCTATAAGAAAAGAGAGGAGAAAAAAGAAGAGGAGAAGAGAATCTTATCGGCGTGCGTACCGGTTATAGACATTTGTACAGACAGAAAAAAGTAAAAGTTCAGAAAACCTAAAGAAAAGGAGAGAGGACGCTGGAATCAGACTCAGATGCGGCGTTCCGCCGCGACAAACTCAAACTAACAACGACGCTTCGGGATGCCCTCAGCGCGTAGCGGGCCGCCCGCCGTTGCCATTCATCCAGGTAACCGTCCTGTACCTGACCGTTAGCATGTTTTGGGCGGCCCCTACGATAGCCCCAATCGGGACTTTTCTTTACGATCCGAGAGTCGCTCGAGGCGAACGGCGGACTACGACCGGCGAGGTCATCGGCTCCCAATTCGATGAACGATTTCCTGGTTGTACAAAAAAATTAAAATTTGGTACAATGAGGTCAAAAGGAGGTGTGGCCGATGAATGAAGAGATAATGCAGGATGTAAAGGAGCAGCTGGCAGGGGCGTTGGATTACGATCAAGCAGCTAAAGGGGTTTTATCGCAGAAAAAGGTGCTGGCTTATATCTTGAAACGGACGGTTCCCGAATTTGAATCGGCCAGCCTCGATGATATTGCCAATATCTACATCGAAGGGAAGCCAGAAGTCAGTACGGTTCCGGTCTCTAAGGATAAAACGAACGCGGTCCGACACGCCTTGGAGCGGCAGGATACACCGAAAATCAAAGGGGCACAGAATGAAGATAACAGCATAACGGAAGGCAGCATCGTCTTTGATATCTTGTTCCGGGCGAAGGCACCGGAAACGAATGAGCTCATTACGCTGATTATCAATGTAGAAGCACAAAAACGATTGAAACCGAAAAAGAAGACCGGAGATACCTATCCTCTATTAAAAAGAGCTGTCTATTATGCCAGCCGCTTGATTTCCTCGCAAAAAGGGACCGAATTCAGCAATAGCGACTACGATAAGATAAAGAAGGTCTATACTATTTGGATTTGCATGGAAGCCCCACAGGGAAAAAGTGCGATCAACCGCTATCAGCTGAAAGAACAGCATTTGCTGCACCGCTATAAGGAACCTTGTCAGAATTATGACCTCATGGGCATCATCTTTGTCTATCTGGGAAACAGCAAAGTCAAGGACCAGCTGATAAATCTGCTTGATTTGATGTTCAAATCGTCAAAGAACGCCAGTGAAAAGATTACAACCTTGCATAATGATTTTGGAATTGATTTGACACAAGAAGGAGAGGGGGATTTGGTAGTCATGTGCAACTTAGGAGAAGGAATATACGAAGATGGCCTGATGAAAGGCAAGCAAGAAGGATGGGAAAAAGGCAGAAGAGAAGGCAGAAAAGAAGGTAAGGAGGAAGGCAGACGAGAAGGTAAGGAAGAAGGCAGAACTGAAGGAAAACTGGAATTTGCTCTCGAACTGTTAAAGGATGGAATGGCCTTGGATAAAGTGGCAAAGTATAGCAAACTATCGTTGGCCATAATCGAAAAACTGGCCAAACAAAATAAATTGATTTAGGGCCAGTTAGCATGTTTTGGGCGGCCCCTACGATAGGCCCCGATTGGGGCTTTTCTTTACGAGCTGAGGGTCACTCGAGGCGAACGGCGGACTGCGGTCAGCGACCGATGGGGCCGTCGGCTCCCCATTCGATGAATTAGAAGAAAAAAAGCTTGACAAGGCCTGACTAAATCTGTAAAATAAATAGGTAAGCTTTTCACTTGGACTCCATTAGCCCCGGAGAAAGAGCACCAAAAGCTTGGTCAGTTAGTTAAATTCAGGGAGGAATCACACAGCATGAAAACTACATTTATGGCCAATGCAGGCAACATCGAACGCAAATGGTTTGTTGTTGATGCTGAAGGCCAGACATTAGGCCGTCTTGCTGCCGAAGTAGCTAAAATTCTTCGGGGAAAACATAAACCTACTTTTACCCCGCATGTTGATACAGGCGATTATGTAATCGTAGTAAACGCAGCAAAGGTTAAATTAACAGGTAAAAAATTAATCCAGAAAAACTATTTCCATCATTCCGGTTATCCCGGTGGAGCTAAATTCACTCAGGCCGGCCACATGCTCGAAGCACATCCGGAACGCGTTGTTGAAATGGCAGTTCGCGGTATGCTCCCGAAAAATAAATTGGGTGAACAGATGTATCGCAAACTGAACGTTTATGCAGGTGCTGAACATCCGCATCAGGCTCAGAAACCTGAAGTTTTGAAGTTAAACATTCGCTAATTAATACCGGGAGGAAGATTTCATGGCAGTAGCACAGTACTACGGCACTGGCCGTAGAAAGACATCCGTTGCTAGAGTTCGTCTGGTTCCGGGTCAGGGTAAAATCACAGTTAACAAAAAAGATTTGAACGAATATTTCGGTCGTAAAACGCTGGAATTGGTTATTAAACAGCCGCTCGTACTCACGGGTGTAACCGAACAGTACGACGTCATCGCTGACGTTAAGGGTGGCGGCCCGTCCGGCCAGGCCGGCGCAATCCGTCACGGCATCAGCCGTGCCCTTTTGGAAGTCGATGGTGATTTCCGCCAGGCTCTCAAAAAAGCTGGTTTCCTCACACGCGACCCGCGTGAAAAAGAACGCCGTAAATACGGCCTCAAGAAAGCTCGTAAAGCTTCCCAGTTCTCGAAACGTTAATATTTTTTCAAGATATTTTCGTCAAACCTATGCAATTAAAAGGGCTTGTCGCTATGCGGCAAGCCCTTTAAAGTTGTTAGTATATGGTTTTAAATTTTCAACCATCCACTACAAACTGTAAACTGCAAACTTAAAACTCCAAAAGGGGCTGTCTGAATGGGACAGCCCCTTTTTGCACTCCTCCAGCCACTAGCCCAAGCGGCCTAAAGATGTTAAAATGGATAGGAAATAAGCTGTTTGCTGTGTGAAGGGGGAATCCGCATGTTTACGTATTATATGCCGACGAAGGTATTTTTTGGAAAAGGGTGTATTGCCCAGTCTGGTGAGGTATTGGCTGACCTGGGCCGCAAGGCTTTGCTGGTTACGGGCCGTCATTCGGCGAAGGCCAATGGCTCGCAGGCTGCTGTTGTGGAAAAGCTGGATGAATTGGGGATTTCCTGGGTTCTGTTTGACGATGTCGAAAATAATCCGTCCGTAGCGACGATCCGCAAGGCCGCTGCTTTTGCCCTGGAACAGGGCGTCGATTTCGTCATCGGTATCGGCGGCGGTTCGCCTATGGATGCGGCCAAGGCCATCGCCCTGGTCTGCACCAATGATTTAGATGATGAACAGTTGTTTACGGGCCCGTACCGCAAGCCTTTGCCCATCGTCGCTGTACCGACGACGGCCGGGACGGGCAGTGAAGTGACCAAGGTCAGTGTCCTGACCAATCCCAAGGCCGGGACGAAGCAGTCCATCAATACGCCGCTTATTTTCCCGGTCTATGCCTTTGCTGACCCGGCGTTTACGGCCAGTGTGCCTGAAGCCGTTACCATTGATACGGCCGTGGATGCCTTGTCTCATGCTATCGAAGGCTATATGTCTACGGCTTCGACGCCCATGAGCGATGTCTGGGCCGAAGAAGCCATGCGCTTCCTCGGTGTCCATTTGACGGACCTCAAAGGGGATGTATCGCCTACGGTCCGCGAAGACCTGCTCTATGGGTCGACGCTGGCAGGCATTACCATCGCCCAGACGGGGACGACCATGGTCCACAGCATGGGCTATATGCTGACGTATTATAAGGGCCTCAGTCATGGCCGGGCTAATGGCCTGCTCCTGCCGGCTTATATGCGGCTGATGGAAGAAACGATGGCCGATAAGGCCGAAAAGGTCTGGGGACTTTTAGGGCTGGCCGGTGCCGATGATTTCGCGGCGCTGATGCAGGACCTCATGGGCGATACCGTCGATTTGAGTGAGGAAGAAATCAAAAAATTCGTCACCATGACCTTGCCCACCGGCGGTGTCCAGCGGACGCCGTATGCAGTCACGGCGGAATTGCTCACTCGCATTTATCAGCAGTTGGCGGTTCAATGAAAAAAACGGGCCGCCTAGCCACAGCTGTCCGTTCCAGCAACCGTCCTGCGCCTTCCGTTGGGCGGCACCTGACGGGCTGGAAAGGCTTGGGGACGGCCCCTACGAACCACTAACCACGAACCACGAACCACTATTATTATCACAGGAGGAATTTCATGGCAGAATTATTAGCCCCGGCAGGCTCTTTAGAAAATGTACTCACCGCCATTGACGCCGGTGCCGATGCCGTTTATTTTGGCGGGAAAGGCTTCAATGCCCGCAAATTTGCTCATAATCTCGACGATGCTGAAATCGGACAGGCTGTCCGGACGGCTCATTTATTTGGTGTAAAAGTCTACGTCACGGTCAACATCCTTATGGCCGACACGGAATTAGAGGCGTTGTCGGCCTATTTGCAGCTCCTCGACTCATTCGACGTCGATGGCATCATCGTCCAGGACCTGGCCGTAGCGGCCCTGGCCCGGAAAGTCGCGCCGAATCTGCCCCTCCATGGCAGTACGCAGATGACTGTGGCCGACTTGGACGGTGTCCGCTTCCTCGAGGCCAATGGCTTTACCCAGGCCGTTTTGTCCCGCGAGTTGTCGGCGCAGGAAATCCGCTTCATCTGTTCCCAGTCGTCCATTCCCATTGAAGTTTTCATCCACGGCGCGTCGTGCATGGCCTATTCCGGCCAGTGCCTGATGAGTAGTTTCCTCGGCGGCCGCAGCGGCAACCGAGGCGCCTGCGCCCAGCCATGCCGTCAGCCCTATACGCTGCTCTGCGATGGCGAACCTGTCATGAAACACGAGGCCTATGTTCTCAGCCTGAAGGATTTGAAATCCCTCGATTATATCGACGACTTGCTCGATGCCGGCGTCACGTCCTTTAAAATCGAAGGCCGCATGAAAGGCGATACTTATGTCCGGACCGTCGTTTCGGCGTACCGCAAGGTTATCGACGCCCATTACCAGAGCCCGCAGCAGCGCAAGGCGGCGCACCGCGAAGCGGCAGCCCTCCTGGAAGGGGCCTTTAACCGCAGTTATCAGGCCGATTTCCTGGGGAATTCTGTCAGCCGCCGCACGTTGACCGAACGCAATCCATCGGGGCGGCAGACGGCTGACGACGTCGCCGGCGGCCTGACCCGGAAACTTTCTATCTACGGCCACGTCGATACGGACGATCAAGGGAACCTGCGCCTGACAGTGTGGGATGAAAATGGCCATACCGCAGCGGCTGCAGCCGATTTCCAGCCCGAACCGGCCCGCCAGCGTCCGGCCACGGCCGATTATGTCCGCGGCCAGCTCAGCCGCTTGGGCGATACGCCGTTTACCCTGGCCGATGTAACACTGTGGGACGAAACGCGCATGATCCCGGCCAGTGTCCTCAACGGCCTGCGCCGTGAAGCCGTACAGGCTTTGACGGACAATATCTTAGCCGATTATCCGCGGCCGGCAGCCGGGAAGATTCCGGAACGGCAGGCTCCGAATCGGCAGCTGGGAGACGGGGACGCTATGCAGCTCGTCGTCCGCTGTGACAGCGTCGACGGTGTCGTAGCGGCGGCAGACCATGGAGCCGATGTCATTATCTTTGGCGGCGAATCGTATCATCACCATCCCTTTGGCACCAAGGGATGGCAGGCCGCCGTCCAGGCCGCCCATGAACAGGGCGCTGCCTTATGGGCCGGTACACCGCGGATCGTCCGCGAAGAAAACCGGCTGGTCGTCCAGAACGAATTGGAACGGGCCATTACGGCCGGTGTCGATGGCATCTATGCCGGGGCCATGGCCGTTTTTGCCATGATAGCTGATTTGAATATTACCGTGCCCGTCCGGGCCGATTGGTCCCTCAATATTTTCAACAGCCAGGCCGCCCGGACCTATGCATCCTTAGGCTGTACGGCCATTACGGCGTCGGTCGAAGCGACGCTGCGCCAGCTGAAAGAAATGGTCCGTCAGAGCGGCTGTCCTATCGAAGCCGTCGTCCAGGGCCGGGCGGAAATGATGGTCACGGAATCGTGCGTCATTTCGTCCTTTGCCGGCAAGGGGCAGAAAAAAGGCTGTCCCGGCGTCTGCAACCGCGGTGCTTATGCCCTGCGCGACCGTCGGGGGGAAACGTTCCCTGTCGTCACCGACCAGTATTGCCGCAACCACATCCTCAACAGCCGGGATCTGGATATGGCGCCGTACTATAAAGACCTGCACCGTGCCGGTATCGCTGCCATCCGCATCGAAGGCCGCGGCCGCACGCCGCAGTGGATCAGCCAGCAGGTCAGCCGTTACCGCCGCCTCTGTGACGGCACGGAAACGATGCTTTTAGGCAAGGAAGACCAGACCGTGACGCGCGGCCATTTCTTCCACGGAATCTTATAATAACAGGAGTAATGCCATTTATGAATAAAAGAAGTATGAGGATTTTGGGATTCTACCAGGTCCAGAACATGCTGGTCCGCCTGGCCCCGTCACGGTTGTCTAAAGAAATCGCCCGCCGCCTGCGGCCGGTGAACGACGGCGACGTCATTGAAAAGAACCTGACCGATACGGAAGAGGCCGTCCGCTGTATGCAGACGGAAACGAGTACGCCCTTCGGCGGCATCGTCGATATCCGTCCGTCCCTGGAAAAGGCCAAGCGCGAAGTGACGCTGGATTCCCATGAATGTATCGACATCTGGAATAACCTTCAGCATTATGGGGAAATCCGGGCGTTCTTCGCCGACCGGGTCGCTGAATATCCCCAGTTGGCTGAACAGGCGGAAGTCATCGGTGATTTTTCCCAGCTTTCTCATTCTTTTGCCACCGTCTTTGACAACAACCGGCAGATCCGGGACAATGCATCGCCGGAACTGATGCGCCTGCGCAGCCGTATCGTCGAACTGGAACGGCAGACGAAGCGCTATGTCAATAATGTCCTGCAGAATAAGGAATACCAGAAGTATTTCCAGGATGCCCTGGTCACGGTGCGCAACAACCGCTATGTCATCCCGATTAAACAGGAATACCGCCATGCTTTTCCAGGCATCGTCCACGACACGTCAGCCAGTGGCTCGACGCTTTATGTCGAACCGTTGGCCATCGTCAATGCCAATAACGACTTACAGGCCGCCCGCATTGGTGAAACGAAGGAAATCGAACGCATTTTCCGCCGCCTGACGGCTAAAGTACAGCAGCAGTACAGCGATTTGTACGACAGCACGAAATGTGTCGGCCAGCTGGAATTCGCCTTTGCCAAGGCCCAGCTGGCTTTGAAGATGAAGGCCTGCCGTCCGGCTATTTCCAAGACGCGGGAAATCAAGCTCATCCAGGCCCGCCATCCCCTCATCGACGCCAAGCACGTCGTACCGAATACCATCGTCATCGGCGGCGATTACCGTATCCTGCTCATTACCGGTTCCAACACCGGCGGCAAGACCGTTTCCATGAAGACCCTGGGCCTTTTGGTCCTCATGCACCAGGCCGGCCTGTTCATCCCCGTCGGCGAATCGTCGGAACTGCCGGTCTTCCGCGATGTCTTTTCGGATATCGGCGACGAACAGGATATTTCTCAGAACCTGAGTACCTTCTCCAGTCATATGAAGCAGCTCATCTATATCCTCAAGCACTGCGGACCGGATGATCTCATCCTGGCCGACGAACTCGGTTCGGGGACGGACCCGGCCGAAGGCAGCGCCATCGCCATTGCCATCCTCGACGCCTTTTATCAGAAGGGGTCGTATGTCATGGTCACGACCCATTACAACGACCTCAAGAATTATGCCTATAATACGCCGGGCATCGAAAACGGCCACGTCGAATTCGATATGGAAACGCTGAAACCGACGTACAAGCTGCGCATCGGCTCAGCTGGCAGTTCCCATGCTTTCAGTATCAGTGAACGACTGGGCATGCCCAGGGATATCCTGGAAAAAGCCAAAGACCTGCGCAGCAAGGCCCAGGACATGGATATGGAAAAAGTCCTGACTCAGCTCAATGCCCAGGCCAAAAAGATGGACGAAGAACAGGCGGAACTGGAATACCGTTTGCGAGAAGCCCGGAAACTGGAAGACGATTTGCGCAAAGAAAAGGATAAGGTCACGTCGAAGCGGCAGGATATCATCGACGCCAGCCGCCGCGATGCCGTCGATCTCAAGCGCAACCTCCGCGTGGAAGCCGAAAAGATCATCCGCGAACTGAAGGCCCAGTCCAAGGAGGGGACGGACCGGGAAAAGGCCAAGGCCATCGACAAGGCCCGCCGGGCTATCCAGCAGATTTCCCTGCCGGAAGCGGAAAAACCCCAGCGCGATCCCGTTGACCTGTCGAAGCTGAAAGTCGGCCAGCAGGTCTTCGTCAACGACCTGGACAGCGTCGGTACGGTCGAAGACATCGGCAGCAAGCAGCTGACCGTCTCTGTCCGGGGCATGACGGTCCGCGTCAAGTTCAAGGATGTCAGTGCGCCGTACCTCGACGAATTGAAGAAAGAACAGCAGGCGGAAAAGAAAGCCGCAGCGGCTTCTTCGTACCGGCCTATCCGCACGTCCAGCGTAGCGACGGAATTGAACATCATCGGCAAGACCTTCAGCGAAGCCCTGCCGGACGTCGAACGCTTCCTCGACCAGGCCCTGGCTGCCGGCTTCAGCCCGGTCAAGATCATCCACGGCAAGGGCAGCGGCGCCCTGCGCCGTCAGATCCACGCCTTCCTCGACGACCAGCCTTTCGTCAAGAAATACCAGCTCGACGACGTAGACGGCGGCGGTGCCGGCGTCACCCTGGTCTATTTCTAAGGGAAGGGGGGACTGTCGCACGAAGGTTTTTGCCATCATGCAAGACCCCTCTTACTTTATAGTTTGTAGTATGGAAGTTTGGAGTTTGTAGGGGCCGCCCGTGGGCGGCCCGTTAGGGATTTGGGTGATTCTTCTAGCAAACTGATTGGTAACTCAGACATATCCCAGAGCGGGCGCCCCACGGGGCGCCCCTACAGAAAAAGGCGCTGTCTTCATGCGACAGCGCCTTTTTCTCATTTCTTGAATTTTAAATAGAGTCCGTAGATGATGCAGACGACGGCGGCAAAGACGATGCAGCCGATGACTTGTCCGAAATTGACCATGTGCTCACCTTCTTAGTGCTGGTACAGGAAGGATGCCGTCATAGCCAGGTACGATTCGCCCTGGTAGTTGGGGAAGGCTTCTTTGACGCGCTGCTGGAATTCGTCTTTCATTATTACAATAAAACTATAACACGTTTACTATGTAATATCAAGAGTTACATATTGACAGGTTGATTTTTCTGTAACGTCATCTTTGCCTACCATACGCAATGCACCCTGCGCGACACCGGCGAAGACTACGGCATCGAAGGCCTGGAAACACAGGTCCTGCGCAAAATAGGGGGTGCATGGAAGCTCCAGCACGTCCATTATTCTAAATAGGGGGTGTTGCAGGAAGGGCTTTTGCCATCATGCGTAGTCCCTTAGCGGTATAGTTTGTAGTACGGAGTTTGTAGTTTGCAGAAAAAAACTTTAAATTTAAAGCTAACCGCTAGCTGCTAACGGCGAATCCCTAAAAAGGGAGTGTTGCAGGAAGTTTTTTTGCCATCATGCGCAAGTATAGTTTGTAGTACGGAGTTTGTAGTTTGCAGAGAACCCCTTTTCAATTTAAAGCTAACTGCTAGCTGCTAACGGCTAATCCCTAAAAAGGGCTGTCGCACGAAGGTTTTTGCCATCATGCGCAGGTAGAGTTTGTAGTATGGAGTTTGTAGTTTGCAGAGCAACCCCTTTAAATTCAAAGCCAACCGCTAGCCGCTATCTGCGAATGGCTAATCCCTAAAAAGGAGTTGTTGCAGGAAGGTTGTTACCATCATGCGCAGGTAGAGTTTGTAGTTTGCAGAGAAAACCCTTAAATTTAAAACTGTTCACTGCAAACTGAATACGCAAAAAGGCTGTCTTCATCGGACAGCCTCTTTTTTCATGTAATAAAAAAAGTTACACTAATTTCCTGAAAAGGGTTGACGGGAACGATGTAATATGATATATTACAACTATCCTAATTGTAACCGAAACAATTACGATAAAGAAAACTTCTATCCCTATCCATATGAATAGCGCTGTGCGCAGAAAGGTTGGTTTACTATGAATAAGAAAATTGCTGTTGTCGCTGCTGGTGGTCGTGTTTCTCGTCTGGTTATTTCCGAAGCGGTCCGCCGCGGTTTCGATGTCACGGCTTTTGCACGCAAGGCTGAAAACATGACCGATGCCCAGCATTATGTACAGAAAGATATCCTCGATTTGACGGCTGCTGATTTGGCCGGTTTCGATGCCGTCGTCGACGGCTTCGGCGCCTGGACGCCGGAAACGCTGCCTGCTTATATGACGACGACGGAACATCTCTGCCAGATTCTCAGTGGTACTCCTGTCCGCCTGCTCATCGTCGGCGGTGCCGGTTCGTTGTTCACCAATAAAGAACATACGACAGTCCTGGCCGAAGCACCGGATTTCCCGGACGCTTTTAAACCGTTGGCAGCGGCAGCTGCCGAAGTGCTGCAGGCTATGCGTCATCATGACGACGTCAAATGGACCTATGTCAGCCCGGCTGCGGATTTCCAGGCCGACGGCGAACGGACGGGGAAATATATCCTCGGCGGCGAAGAACTGACGTTGAACAGCCGCAACGAATCGATTATTTCCTATGCCGACTATGCCATCGCCATGGTCGATGAAATCGAAAAGGGTCATCACATCAATCAGCGCATCAGCGTTGTCCGGGCATAAGTCTTATTTCCAGGGAAGGAGGTGCTGGGAATGGAAGCCATTCAACAGCTCAAACAGGCTCTTCAAGAAGCTTCGGCTGTCGTCATCGGTGCCGGTTCGGGCCTTTCGACGGCAGCGGGCCTGACGTATTCCGGCGGACGGTTCCAGCGTTACTTTTCCGATTTCATCAGGAAATACGGTATTCGTGACATGTATTCCGGCGGTTTTTTCCCCTTTGTCAATGGGAATGAATATTGGGCCTGGTGGAGCCGGGTCATCTACCTCAACCGCTACGTCCCGGCACCTACGGACGTGTATCCGCGCTTGTACGAATTGGTACGGCATAGCGATTACTTCGTCCTGACGACCAATGTGGACCATCAGTTCCAAAAGGCCGGCTTCGACAAGCAGCGGCTGTTCTACACGCAGGGAGACTACGGCCTGTTCCAGGCCAGACACCCGCTGACGGCCCGGACCTATGATAATGAAGCGGCCATCGTCGCCATGATGCGGGCCCAGGGATTTGTCTATGATGAAAACCGGTATCTCGTGCCGCCTGAAGAGGGGAACGTATCGATGCAGGTCCCGACGGCCCTGCTGCCGCGCTGCCCGGAAGACGGGCAGGACATGGTGCCCAACCTGCGCTGTGACGACACGTTCGTCGAAGATGCCGGCTGGAAGGCTGCAGCCCGCCGGTATCAGCAGTTCCTGCAGGAACACCAGCAGGGACGCGTGCTGTATTTGGAATTAGGCGTCGGCATGAATACGCCGGGAATCATCAAGATTCCCTTCTGGCAGTATACGCAGGCCAATCCGCAGGCTGTCTACGCCTGTGTCAATGCCAGCGATGCCCGCAGCCCGGAATGGATCCGGCCGCAGGCCATCGCTGTCGAACGGGACATTGCCGACGTATTGACGGAACTGGAAGGGGGAAGGGTGTCATGAATCGTCAGGAACAACTTGCTTTTTTGATTCACCAGCTCCAGCAGGAAATGCCGGAATACGCTTCTTATGACGTTCCCCGAGGGGAAGCGCAGGCGTTCCAGCTCTACCGAGCCCTGTGCAACGTCCGCCAGCCGGGGAAACACGTGCCGTCGCCGCAGTTCCTGGCTGTCGAAGCCGACGTGCTCCAGGGGCTGACGCGGGAAAAGGGGATTACCGACGGCCGCCATCTGCCGGCCGTCCCCGGCCAGGCACATTGCCATCTCTGGCAGGGCGATATCACGGCGCTGGCCGTCGATGCCATCGTCAATGCGGCCAATGACCAGCTCCTGGGCTGTTTCCGGCCGCTGCACTCGTGCATCGACAACCAGATTCATACCATGGCCGGCGTAGCCCTGCGGGAACGCTGCTTTGCCCTGATGCAGGAACAGGGCCATGCCGAAGCGGCGGGACAGGCGAAAATCACGCCGGCTTACAACCTGCCCTGCCGCTACGTCCTGCATACTGTCGGCCCCATCGTCCGGGGTCCCCTGACCGACAAGGCCTGTGCCCAGCTGGCTTCGTGCTATCGGAGCTGCCTCGATTTGGCCGCTGCCAAGGGCTGCCATTCCCTGGCCTTCTGCTGCATCTCGACGGGGGTCTTCGGATTTCCTAAAAAAGAAGCGGCTCACGTTGCCGTCACTACGGTATCGCAGTGGCTGGCGCAACATGAGCCGATTGAAGTCATCTTCAACGTCTTTACAGAAGAAGATTATAGGATATATAAACGAGAACTGGCAGCGGAGCTGCCGTAGGTCGTAGGTCGTTCGTCGAAATATGGGCGCCACGAACTATTTTGAGTTTTAAGTTTGTAGTTTTTAGTTTGCAGTACATGGTAAAAAATTTAAAACCATCTCCTACAAACTACAAACTCTGTACTACAAACTATAAAGTAAAAGGCCTTGCATGATGGCAGAAATCTTCGTGCGACAGTCCCCTACTTAGAACAGCATCTGGAAGTGGATACGGGTCATTTCGTGCGGGTCCTGGCTGCCGGTCTTGGCACGGCTGGCGAAGGACTGCATGACGCCGAATTTCAGGTTCTTGGCGATGATGTAGTCGGCACCGACGCCCCAGCTGCGCTGGTTGTCCATATCGCTGGAGAAGCGCCACGTGAAGGGGTTGCCGCCCAGGAAGGCGCCGTCGTCGAGGTCGAGGTATTCCAGCCAGGCATCCCAGCTGCCGGGCGTGTGGAAGTCGGCCTTTCCGTACTGGACGGTGCCCATCCAGGCATCGCCATAGTCCTGGCCGTCAACGTTTTTAACCCCTGCGTTGAAGCCGATGTGTTCATAGTTGGCCAGAGCGCTCCATTTGCCGTAGTTGCCGCGGACGAAGTAGCCGGCGATGTATTTGGCGAAATAGTCTTCACCTGAACTATGATTCGACTGATGAAGGCGGTTGTAGTAGACGCCGGCTTCGGAACGGGCTGCCTTGCCGCCGCCGAAGAAGGCATCGATTTCACCGTAGCCCGTCTTCAGGCCATCGGTGCTGAAGTGGTCCGAATGGGCGTCGGAAATCGGCTTCACCGTATCGACGCCGGGTTTCTTGCCGTCTTTGAACTTGCCGTAGCCTGTGGTGATGGCCAGTTTATCGTTGTGATAGCGCAGTTCGGCGCCGTCGAGGGCATCGAAGTATTGCAGGCCGTAGGCGTCGCGGCCGATGCGGTAGACGTCATTGCGGCCGACGCTCAGTTCCCAGTTCTTGCTGCCGAAGTTGTAGTCGACTTTGGCCAGGTCGACATAGGGGTTGCTGCTTTCGTCAGAGGCTGCGCCGTTGCTGGAGAAGGGGCGGAAGCCCGTGCTGACGCCGGCTGTGACCTTGGTGCGGTCGTTGACCTGGCCCTGGGCCCGGATGCGGAAACGCGTATCCCAGGAGCTGTCGTTCTTCTTATTGCCGTTCTGGTAGCGGTAGCGGACGAAGGCATCGCCGAAGACGCGCGTGTTGCCGACGCGGTTTTCCAGATTGGTCACGCGGACGCCGAGGCTGTTCAGTTCGTCGGCATATTCATCGGCCAGCTTGTTGATCAGGGCCCGCTGTTCGACGGAAGCCTTGTCCATATGGGCCATGGCTTTGGCGACCATTTCGGCCGCTTCATAGCGGGTGATGTTGCGATGGCCCTGGAAATACTGACCGTCGACGCCCTGGATGATGCCGGCGTCAGCCAGTTCTACGACGGACTTATAAGCCCAGCTGTCCGACGGGACATCGACAAAGGGATTGGCGGCGAAAGCCGACAGGGACGTGACAGCGAGAGCCGCTGCCAGGGTACAGACTACTTGTTTCTTCACGAATAAAAGACCTTCTTTCTCGTTTTTCCGCTTATGCAAAAAAACTTCTATAGTATACATTGTTTTTAGTATACTATAGAAGTTTTTTACATGTGGTAAATGAGAAAATAGTTTATATAAATGTTATAATTTGACCTGACTGAAGACTTCGCCGATGGGGTCGTGGAGGACCAGGTCGGCTGCGCTGTCCATGTCGGTGCTGGACTTGTTGATGAGGACCAGTTTATGGCCGCGGTAATAGCGGACCAGGCCGGCTGCGGGGTAGACGACGAGGCTCGTGCCGCCGATGATGAGCATGTCGGCGTGGCTGATGTAGTACAGGGACTGTTCGATGACGTCGTTGTCCAGGCCTTCTTCATAGAGGACGACATCGGGCTTGATGATGCCGCCGCAGGCGTCGCACTTGGGGATGCCCGTGGAATTCTTCATGTATTCGGCATCGAAGAATTTGTTGCAGTGCATGCAGAAGTTGCGGTGGACGCTGCCGTGCAGTTCCAGGACATTCTTACTGCCCGCTTTCTGGTGCAGGCCGTCGATGTTCTGGGTGACGATGGCTTTCAGTTTGCCGGCTTTTTCCAGTTCGGCCAGTTTGATGTGGGCCATGTTCGGCTGGGCGTCGAGGGCCAGCATCTTGTCGCGGTAGAAGCGGTAGAATTCCTCCGTGTTGTCCATGAAGAAGGAATGGCTGAGAATGGTTTCGGGCGGGTATTTATAGTGCTGGTTATACAGGCCGTCGGTGCTGCGGAAATCGGGGATACCGCTTTCCGTCGAGACGCCGGCGCCGCCGAAGAAGACGATGTTGTCTGAATGTTTGACCATGTCGACGAATTTTTCAATATCTGTCATCGTAAGGACTCCTTTCACACATGATATGTATCTTTTAATAACTGCATACCCGAAGGGGTACGGAATACCTTGTCGCGGAAGGTGGCAATGGCTTCCGGTTTCAGCTGGTCTTCATAGGCATTGACCAAAAAATCGGCTTCCAGGAGTATCTGGTAATCCAGGCCGTCAACGCCGTCGTAGGTGTGGTGGTGGGCGATGAGGAAGCAGACCCGGTCGATGAGTTTTTCGTCGGCACCGAGTTCTTCCAGGATGGCCCGGGCCGGGGCGGGGCCTTCGATTTCCTGGTATTTGCCTGACGAAGAGCCGTATTTTTCTTCGGCTGCGTGGATGCCGATGTCGTGGAGGACGGCGGCCGTGCGCAGGATGTCCTGCTGGTCTGCCGGCAATCCTTCCAGGCGGCCGATGGTGTCGGCATAGGCGTAGACTTTGAGGAAATGGTGGATGCGCCGGGCATCGCCGTGGTCGAAGGCGATGGCCTTCTGTATTACTTGTTCAATAGCTGTCATGGGAATCCCTGCCTTTCTGTTTCATTATACTACAGGGACGGGAAGATAGGAACGGCCTGAGACAAACCATCCATAAGCTATTGACAAATTCTCACATCATCCTTTATCATTTTTAGAGAACTCTTTTATTTATTTCATAATTTTTTGTTTTATAGTAAGGATGTGATTCTATGATTATGGCTGTCCTGAACTACCTCGATGATGTCCTTTATTATCCTATCTTAATGGTCATCCTCATTGCAGCCGGCCTTATTTTTTCCTGGAAGACGCGCTGTGTCCAGCTGCGCCTGTTCCCTGAAAGTATCCGAGTCGTCATGGAAAAACCGACGGAAGCCGGGAAAGTATCGTCTTTCCAGGCCCTCATGGTTTCGACGGCGTCCCGTGTCGGCACGGGCAATATCATCGGCGTCTCGACGGCAATCTGCCTGGGCGGCCCTGGAGCCGTCTTTTGGATGTGGCTCCTGGCCATCATCGGCGGGGCTACGGCCTTTATCGAAAGTACGCTGGCCCAGATTTACAAACGCCGCAATCCGTTGGGCCACAGCTATGGCGGCCCGGCCTATTACATTGAAACGGCCATGCATCAGCGCTGGCTCGGCGTCCTCTTCGCTTTTTCCCTGATTCTGACCTATGCCGGCGGCTTCAATCTGCTCTGCTCGTTCAACATGCAGTCGACATTCCTGGTCTACAGCTTCTATGACCCGACGACGACGCCATGGATCATCGGTGCTGTCTTTGCGGCCCTCGTCGCTTACTGCCTGGTCGGCGGCGGTCAGCGTATCATCAAGGTCACGTCGGTCCTGGTCCCGCTCATGGGCGGCATCTATATCCTGGCAGCCCTCATCGTCATCGTCTTCCATATCACCAGCCTGCCTCAGGTCTTTGCTATGATCTTTGCCGATGCCTTCGACTTCCAGTCCATCCTCGGCGGCGTGTCCGGCTCCTGCATGGTCTACGGCATCAAGCGCGGCCTCTATTCCAACGAAGCCGGCATCGGCTCGGCGCCGAATGCAGCAGCCGCTGCGGACGTCAGCCATCCTGTCAAACAGGGCTTGGTCCAGATGCTGTCGGTCTTCATCGATACCCTTCTGGTCTGCAGTGCTACGGCTTTTATGGGCCTCTTCTCAGGCGTGCCCATCACCAAGGAAGTAGCCGGTGCGGCTTACGTCCAGAACGCAGCCACGGCTGTCTTCGGCGGCTTCGGCCCGCTCCTGATTACAATCTGCATGCTGCTCTTCGGTTTTTCCACGCTCATCGGCAACCTGTTCTATGTCGATAACTGCATCCGCTTCATCCACAAGGGCGCCCCGTCCCATGGTTTCGTCAATACCTTCCGCATTGCCTGCGTCGTCGTCGTCTTCGTCGGTGCCGGCATGTCCATGGCCGCTGTCTGGGATATCGCCGATATCCTTATGGCCGTCATGTGCTTCATCAATATCCCGGCCTGCTTCATCCTGGGCAACACGGCGGTCAAAGCCATGCGCGACTACCAGCAGCAGAAGAAGGAAGGCAAGAACCCCGTCTTCAAAGCCGCTTCTATCGGCATTGATGAAAGTACGGTACAGTATTGGAAGTAAGCCTCTTGACAAATGGGGGATAAGCCTTTACAATACGTCTATGTACAAGTAATTGTCATAAAAAATGAAAAGCGATGAACAAGACGGCCAGTGTCGCCTGTGCCTTTTCAGCGAACCGGGGATAGTGTGAGCCCGGAAAAGGCCGTATGCTGGCGGATCACTTGGGAGCTGCAGCTGCGAACCAGCTGCCGGGTCGCGTCGTTATCGCGCGTCAAAGTGGCTGCTGCGGCAGTCAATAGGGTGGTACCACGGTGATTACGTCTCCGTCCCTTTTGGGACGGAGACGTTATTTTTTTTCACAGATTCAGAGGAGGAAACATAATGGATTACGGTAAGACTTTACATCTGCCTAAGACCGATTTCCCCATGCGCGGTAATTTGCCGAAACGGGAACCGGACTTTTTGAAATTCTGGCAGGACAACAAGATTTATGAAAAACGCTTGAAGAAACGGGACGGTGCGCCCAAGTTCATTCTTCACGACGGTCCTCCGTATGCCAATGGCAAGATCCACATCGGCCATGCATTGAATAAAGTACTGAAAGATATTATCCTCAAATATAAGACCCAGCAGGGCTGCTACACGAAATACGTCCCCGGCTGGGATACGCACGGCCTGCCTATCGAACATGCCGTCATCAAAGATACGGGCCTCAACCGCCACGAAATGGCCCCGCTCGACTTGCGTGCCAAATGCCGCGATTATGCCCTGGCCCGCGTCGAAGAACAGAAGAAAGACTTCATCCGCCTCGGCGTCCTCGGCGATTGGGACCATCCGTACCTGACGCTGCGCAAGCCCGTCGAAGTCGCTCAGATCGGCGTCTTCGGTGAAATGGCCAAGAAAGGCTACATCTACAAAGGCCTGAAGACCGTTTATTGGTGCCCGCACTGCGAAACGGCCCTGGCTGAAGCTGAAATCGAATACAAGGATGATAAATCCTTCTCCATTTACGTTAAATTCAAGTCCGTCGACCTCAACTGCCACATGCCGAAAGGTGCCGATCCGGACAAAGTCTTCGCCCTCATCTGGACGACGACGCCGTGGACTATTCCCTGCAACGTCGCCATCAGTGCCAACGAAAACTTTGAATACGTCTGGGTCCGCATTGGCGACGAATACCTGCTCATGGCCAAAGACCTGGTCGAACCGACCATGAAAGCCGGCAAAGTCGAAAATTACGAAGTCCTGCCGGATGTCATGACAGGCAAACAGCTCGAAGGCCTGGTCTTCAAGCATCCTTTCTATGACCGCAAGGTGCCCATCATCCTCGGTGACCACGTCACCCTCGAAGCTGGTACCGGCCTCGTTCATACTGCTCCGGACCATGGCCAGGACGACTTTGATGTCTGCGCCAAATACGCTGCCTGGGGCCTCAAGCCGCTGGGTACTGTCGACGGTACGGGCCGTTACACCGACAAGGTTCCTGGTTTTGAAGGCCAGTTCGTCTTCGATACGAACGTACCAGTCATCAAGAAACTGGCTGAACTCAATGCGCTCTTTGCCAAGAGCACCTTCCGCCATCAGTATCCGCACTGCTGGCGCTGCAAAGAACCGATCATCTACCGCGCTACGGAACAGTGGTTTGCTTCGGTTGACGGCTTCCGCCAGAAAGCCCTCGATGCTATCGATACGGTCAAATGGATTCCGTCCTGGGGCCATGACCGCATTTACAATATGATCCACGACCGCGGTGACTGGTGCATTTCCCGTCAGCGTGTCTGGGGCGTACCTATCCCTATCTTCTACTGCGAAGACTGCGGCGAACACATCATCAACGATGAAACCATCGCTCACTTGCAGAAGATGTTCGCTAAAGAAGGTTCCGATACGTGGTGGATGCACGACGTCAAGGAACTCATGCCGGAAGGCTATAAATGCCCGCATTGCGGCGGCACGCACTTCCGCAAGGAATCGGATATCATGGACGTCTGGTTCGACAGCGGCTGCACCCATCAGGGTGTATTGAAAAATGACCCGGACCTCGATTATCCCTGCGAAATGTACCTCGAAGGTTCGGACCAGCATCGCGGCTGGTTCAACAGCTCTCTGCTCACGTCGGTTGCCGTCAATGGCTATGCACCGTATAAATCGGTCCTGACCCACGGCTTTACCGTCGACGGCGAAGGCCGCAAGATGAGTAAATCCGTCGGCAACACCGTCGCTCCGCAGGAAGTCATCGAAAAATACGGCGCTGACGTCCTGCGCCTGTGGGTATCGTCGGCTGACTACCAGGGTGATATCCGCTTGTCGCCGAAGATCCTGAAACAGCTTTCGGATGTATACCGCAAGATCCGCAACACCTTCCGTTACCTCCTGGGCAACCTGGCCGATTTCGATCCGGCTAAGGATATGATTGCCTACCAGGATATGACGGACCTCGATAAATGGGCTCTCCTGCGCCTGGAACAGGTCTTCGAAGAAGTCACCGATGCTTATGAAAACTACCAGTTCCACGTCATGTACCATGCTATCCACAACTTCTGCACTGTTGATCTGAGTGCCATGTACCTGGATGTCATCAAAGACCGCCTGTACACGGAAAAGGCTGATTCCCATATCCGCCGCAGCGCTCAGTCGGCGATGTACATCATCCTCGATACGCTGGTCAAGATCGTCGCACCGGTCCTGTCCTTCACGGCAGAAGAAGTATGGCAGAACATGCCGGCTGTCGAAGGTAAGGAAGAAAGTGTTCTCCTGACCGATTGGCCTAAGGCTCACAAAGAATACCTCGACGCCGACCTCGATGCCCGCTGGGCTCAGTTCTTGTCGTATCGCCGCGACTTGACGCGTGTCCTCGAAGGCGCCCGTAAAGAACACAAGATCGGCCATGCCCTCGACGCTGCCGTCACTATCTATGCCGATGGCGAAGACTACGATTTCCTCAGCCAGTGGCAGGATCAGCTGGCTACGCTGCTCATCGTCAGCGAAGCTAAACTGGTCAAAGGCGAAGCTCCGGCCGAAGCCGTTGCCGGTGAAGACCATAGCGACATGAAAGTCGTCGTCGCACCGTCGACTGCTGAAAAATGCGAACGCTGCTGGATCCACAGCGACACCGTCGGTTCCGACCCGGATCATCCGACCCTCTGCGCCCGCTGCGCCGCCGTATTAAGTGAATAAAAGTTGAATGAAAAAGGCGCTGTCCCATGAAGACAGCGCCTTTTTCTGTAGGGGCGCCACGTGGGGCGCCCGTTCACGAAATCGGGTTCACAAGTATCTTACATATATCTGGCGGGCTAAAAACTACAAATGCTGAGAAATCAACCTCTCAGACCGCCTTTGGCGGCCAGCTCTCCTATGAGGAGAGCCTTTTGTCAAACATCAAGCCTTAACATCAAAGACAAAGAAAATCGGTGTAATAACAAAAGGCTTTACATGACATTTCTTTTTTTTATTGAAAATTTACGGTTTTTGCTTTATAATAAACAAGTGTATTCATGTATTATACATTTGTAACATGGAATTATTGCTATTATGGTAGGAGGTTTTATTTATGCATAGCTTATGGAATGCATTAAACCGTATCAGCCTGATCAAGCAGATCATCGTCGGCTTGGTCATCGGTATCGCCGTGGCTATCGTTTTCCCGTCCGCCGGGAAGGAACTGGCTTTGCTCGGCGTCATCTTCGTCGGGGCCTTGAAAGGCATCGCCCCGGTCCTGGTCTTCGTCCTGGTCGCTGCTGCTCTGAGCCGCAAACAGGAAGACCATGAATCAAACATCAAAGATGTCATCATTTTGTACCTCATCGGGACGTTCCTGGCCGCTTTCTTTGCCGTCATGATCAGTTTCGTCTTCCCGCTGACGCTGCAGCTCGACGTATCCGCTGCCAGCAATAAAGCGCCGGAAGGCATTGCCGAAGTCCTGACGACGCTCCTCAAGAACATCGTCGACAATCCGGTCCATGCTTTGATGACAGGCAACTACATCGGCATCCTCGGTTGGGCCTGCTTGTTTGGCGTCGCTGTCCGCCGCGTTTCCGAATCGTCTAAAGCCGTCCTCGACGATTGCGCCGACGCCGTTACGACTTGTGTTCAGTGGATCATCCGCCTGGCTCCGCTCGGCATCATGGGCCTCGTCGCCGACTCCGTTTCGTCCAACGGCATCGGTGCCCTCATCGGGTATGCTAAACTGCTCTGTCTCTTGTTAGGGACGATGCTGCTCTTCGCTTTTGTCGTCAATCCGATCATCGTCTATGCCAAGATTCACCGCAATCCGTATCCGCTGGTCTGGAAGTGTATCAAGACGTCTGGGGTCACGGCCTTCTTTACGCGCAGCTCGGCAGCTAATATCCCGGTCAACCTGTCGCTGGCCAAGGAACTCGGTGTCAATCCCGATACGTACACCGTTACGATTCCGCTCGGTGCGACCATCAATATGTCCGGCGCAGCCATTACCATTTCCATCATGACCCTGGCTGCCGTCCACACTTTAGGTATTCCTGTCGACTTCCCGACGGCCCTCTTGCTCAGTGTCCTCTCGGCTATCGGCGCCTGCGGCGCTTCCGGCGTTGCCGGCGGGTCCCTGCTGCTCATCCCCATGGCCTGCAGCCTCTTCGGTATCTCCAATGATATTGCCATGCAGGTCGTCGGCGTCGGCTTCATCATCGGCGTCCTTCAGGACTCGACCGAAACGGCCCTCAACTCGTCGACAGATATCCTCTTCACGGCCGCTGCCGACTTTGCTCAGCGCGGCTATCCGGAACACCTGGGTGGCGGTCACGAAGTCAGCCATCAAGGGTAGGAACGCCCCTTGGGCGTTCCGCAGGCCGCATGTAGGGGCGCCACGTGGGGCGCCCGCCACGGATTATGACGAATAACGCAGGCCGCATGTAGGGGCGCCACGTGGGGCGCCCGCCACAGATTATGACGAATAACGCAGTTCGCAGTTCGCAAAAGGACCCTCGCATGACGGTATTCGTCATCATGTGAGGGTCCTTTTTCTTGGTCAAAAGCAACCTCTCAGACCGCCTTCGGCGGTCAGCTCCCCTATGAGGGGAGCCGCTAGCCGCTAACCACGAGCCACTAGCCACTAAAAAAGGCGCTGTCGTACGAAGGCTTCTGCCATCATGTGAGGGTCCTTTTTTGTCAAAAGCAACCTCTCAGACCGCCTTCGGCGGCCAGCTCCCCTATGAGGGGAGCCGCTAGCCACTAGCTACTAACCACGAGCCACGAGCCACTAAAAAAGCGTTGTCCGTCAGGACAACGCTTTTTTCCACCTTATTTTCCGCTATCAGCAATGCAGTCATTGAGATCGGCGATGAGTGCGTCGACGTCGATGCCATGAGCACCAGCGCCCTGGCCAATGGTTTCGAAGTGAGCAGCCATGCAGCCAATGCAGCCGAGACCGTACTGCTGGAAGATTTCAATGATCTGCGGATATTTCTGAACGGCTTCAATGATACCCGTGTCTTTTGTAATCTGTGCCATTATTTATATTCCTCCTTGTGAATTCATATCCGTACCGTTTTGAAGGAACTTCCGGATTGCATCTATTATATCATACTTTTTTTCATTTGTGCGAGGAAATGCTCTTTTCCTCCAAGAGTTGTCCATCGGGCAGGAAACTGCGGAATGTCAGGCTGTCATCCGTTGCTTCCAGGGTCATGTAATTATCCGTTTCCGGCTGGGGAGCGACGTATTCATCGAGGCTGTGCTGTTTCCACAGGCCAGGGTACTGGACGTTACCGGCGACGCCAGTGATGATGTATAAGGGACCCGATTCATCGCGCTGGAAATTCTTGATGTGGCCCCGGTCGCGGTAGGTGTGGAGATGGGCCGACAGGACGGCATCGACGCCGTACTGGTCGAAGAGGGGCATCCAGAGCTGGCCTTCCGGCGAAAATCCTTCTTCCCTGGGCTGGGGCCGGTTGGCAAAACCGTATTGCAGGGGATCCTTGTGCATGAGGACGATTTTCCATTTCTTCTTGGTCTTGGCCATGTCTTCCTTGAACCAGGCGACTTCTTCCTCGTCGAGGTTGGGTTCGAAGTCAGCCAGTTCCTGGGACTGCGTGTTGAGGACGACGAAGTGGACGTCGCCGTAGTCGAAGGAGTAGAATTGGTTCTGGTATTTTTCCTGGTCGAGATGGGGCAGGGCGAAGAGATGCAGGTACGCTTCGGGCATGCGGACTTTCCAGTCCTTGTCATACGTTTCATGGTTGCCCATGAGGGGAACGACGGGGATGCGGGCGATCATATCGCTGACGACGTCGAACCAGGCGTTCCACTGGTAGTGGTCCTGGCCGTTATCGACGAGGTCCCCCATGTTGATGAAGAACTGGGCATCGGGATTGCGCTGCCAGGCCGGCTGGGCCGTGGCGGCCCAGACACTGTAGTCGCTGGACTGGGAGTCCGGGAAGATGAGGGCTTTGAAGTCATCGCCCTGGGCCGTGTGGAACGACTGCCAGTCACTGCGTTTGTCGCCGGCGCCGACGCGGTATTCATAGGCCGTACCGGGTTCGAGGCCGGTAACGGTCGCCGTATGGATATACGTCGTCACGCCGTCATCGCTGAAGTCGTCACTGGAAGCCGGCAGCTGCATGAGAGTATCGTCGGTGCCAGCCTGGCGGTATTCGACGACAGGATTTTCTTCGGCATAATCAGACTGCCACATAAAAGTACGCGACGTCGTGCTGTCGGCCGTGATGACCTGACGGATATTCGAGGCGTCGACGGTATCGGTAGAAAGATAATGAGCGGCTGCGGCTTTGGTCGCCTTGACGCTCTGTTTGGCGACGGTCTTCGTGCCGGGCAGCCAGGTATAGGCGCCGGCAGCAGCGGCGACGGCCAGGACCAGGACCGCGGCTGCTATTTTTTTATATTTCGATTTCATGTGATTCCTCCCTATAGTAAAATACATTGTTATTATAAGACATGGAGTCAACTCTAAGTCAAGAAAAACTTGACAAGCCCTTGTCTTCGATATAAGATAGATGCATCAAAAGTGATATAGAACGTCGATGAGCGGGAGCAAGTACCGTCATGATACCCTTGACAGCGAGCCGGTGGCAGTGGAAGTCCGGTGAAGAGGCCATGCGCGGGAATGGGCCCGGGAGATGCAGGCTGAAGCTGAGTAGGTACTGCCGGAACTTTCACCGTTACCAGGAAAGAATGCATCTGAGTGTGCATATGAGCCGGGCAATTTTGCCAACCAGGGTGGTACCGCGGAACTGACTTTCCTTTCGTCCCTATTGTGAGGGATGGAAGGATTTTTTTATTGAACAGGGAGGAATCCATTATGTCCGTTATTTTTTCTGGTATCCAGCCGAGCGGCAATCTGACCTTAGGTAACTATTTAGGCGCACTGCGCAATTTCTCTAAAATCCAGGATGGCAATGAATGTTATTACTGCGTCGTCAACCAGCATGCCATCACGGTCCCGCAGGACCCGAAACTTTTGCATCAGCGCACGCGGGAACTGGCTGCCATCTATCTGGCTTCCGGCCTGGACCCGGAAAAATCGACGCTCTTCGTCCAGTCGGAAGTCCCGGAACACGCACTCCTGGGCTGGATGATGATTACGCTGTCGTATGTCGGCGAACTGGAACGCATGACCCAGTATAAAGACAAGGCTTCCAAACGGGGCGATTCGATCCCGGCCGGCCTCTTGACCTATCCGCCGCTCATGGCTGCCGATATTCTCTTGTATCAGACCAACTTCGTCCCCGTCGGCGATGACCAGAAGCAGCACATGGAAATTACCCGCAATCTGGCACAGCGCTTCAACCGCCTGTATGGGGAAGTCTTCACCATTCCGGACATCTACCTCGGCCAGGACGGCACGCGCGTCATGAGCTTGCAGGAACCGACGAAGAAGATGAGCAAATCCGACGATAACACGACGGCTACGATTTACCTTCTCGACGAACCGAAAGCCATCGAAAAGAAAATCAAACGGGCCCAGACGGACAGCGAAAACTCCGTCCATTACGACAAGGACAACAAGCCCGGCATTTCCAACCTCATCGAAATCTTCTCGGCCCTGACCGACCAGACCCACGACCAGGTCGAAGCGTCCTATGCCGGAAAAGGCTATGGCGCCTTCAAAAAAGACGTCGCCGATGCCATCATCTCGACGCTGGAACCGATTCAGCAGCGCTACCGCCAGCTCGTCGACGATCCGGAACTGGATGATATCCTCGACAAAGGGGCTGCCAAAGCACATGCCAAGGCCAGCATCACTTACGAAAAAGCCGCCAAGGCCATGGGTTTGTTCCGCAAATAAAAATTAAGAATATAACACGGATAATTAATATTTTATTTAAAAACAAATATTGACATAACAAAAATAAAGTATTATACTTTACACATCGAAAGAACAAATAAAGCAGAGGCAACGGTGCCATAAAGGATACCGTGCTTCTGCTTTTTTTGTTTTGCCTCATCATCTGTGTTATAAGGGGGAGTGCCATATGGCAGCGAAAAAGTCAAGTTTTAACAAAGTGCTTAATGCCTGGGACGTCCTGGTCATCGCCTTCGGGGCGATGATCGGCTGGGCCTGGGTCGTATCGACAGGGGATTGGATTACCGGCGGCGGTGTCTTCGGCGCCATGTTGGGGTTCGCTATCGGCGGCGTCATGATTTTCTTTGTCGGCCTTACTTACGCCGAATTGACATCGGCTATGCCGCAGTGTGGCGGCGAACACGTCTTCAGTTATAAGGCCATGGGGCCTATCGGGTCCTTCATCTGCACGTGGATGATCGTCCTCGGTTACGTCAGTGTCGTCTGTTTTGAAGCCTGCGCCTTGCCGACGATTCTCGTCTACTTGTTCCCGGATTTCCTCATGGGTTACTTGTATACTATCGGCGGCTTTGACATCTATGCGACCTGGCTGGCTACGGCCGTCGTCATCGCCGTCGCCATTACGGCCATTAACATCATCGGCGCCAAGACGGCTGCCCGCCTGCAGACCATCCTGACGGCTATCATCGGCGGCGTCGGCATCGTCTTCGTCGCTGCTTCGGTTTTAACGGGTTCTTCGGCCAACTTGGAAGGCCAGCTCTTCATGGGCGCTACGACGTCGGAAATGGCTAAGGGTACCCTGGCTATCGCCGTCATGACACCGTTCTATTTCATCGGCTTCGACGTCATCCCGCAGGCAGCGGAAGAAATTTCCGTCTCCTTGCAGAAAATCGGCCGCATCCTCATTTTATCCATCGTGTTGGCCGTTCTCTTCTATGCCCTCATCATCTTCGGTGTCGGTTATATCCTCAATCAGAGTGAAGTCGCCTTGGCTATGAAAGGTGTCGGCAGCCTGGTTACGGCCGATGCCATGTCCGTGGCCTTTGGCAGCTCCATGATGGCTAAAGTCCTCATTATCGGCGGTATCTGCGGCGTCGTCACCAGCTGGAATTCCTTCCTCATCGGTGGCAGCCGGGCTATGTATTCCATGGCCGAATCGTATATGATTCCTCATACCTTTGCCAAATTGCACGATAAATATAAGACACCCGTCAATGCACTCCTGCTCATCGGCGTCTTGTCCATCGTCGCCTTGTTCTTTGGCCGCAAGATGCTGGTCTGGGTCGTCGATGCCGGTAACTTCGGCTGCTGCGTCGCGTACTGCATGGTCGCTATTTCCTTCCTGATCCTGCGGAAAAAGTCGCCGGACATGGTCCGTCCCTATAAGGTACGTCATTATAAATTCGTCGGTGCCATGGCTGTCCTCATGTCGGCCTTCATGGTCGTCATGTACATCGTCCCCGGTTCCGGTGCCGCCCTGGCTCCGCAGGAATGGGGCATGGTCGCTGGCTGGTCCCTGCTGGGCGTCATCTTCGGTGTATACTGCAAGGCCAAATACGGCGAACGCTTCGCTACCCATATCGACGTCGCCATGGATACGGACGTCCAGGAAGCGCCCCTGCCGTCGAGTGAATTGAAGACGGTCAAATTGTAAATGTCTTCTCAAAGACTATCTTAAAAATTAAAAAGTTAAAATAACATAGATTTATAAAAATAAAAGCAAATAACATATTGACAAAGAAAGTATAAAGTATTACACTATATTCAACAAAGAAAATAACAGAGACAAGAGGCAAGGGAGCCTGATGGAACATCAGCTTTCCTTGCCTCTGTTTTTATTTGGGGAATTCTTTGTTAGTTATCATTTCTTTATAAATTCATCAGTTTAGGGGGAGTTACGAATGAGATTACGCGATGTAGGATTGACCAAAGAAGAAATCAAAGCCAAAGTAGACAAGTACATGATCGAAACGTACGAACGCTTCGATATGATCGCTGAACGCGGCAAAGGCATGTACGTCTACGACGAAAACGGCACACCGTATCTCGATTTCTACGCTGGTATCGCCGTCAACAGTGCCGGCAGCTGTAACGATAAAGTCGTCCTGGCCGTCATCGACCAGTGCATGGACATCATGCAGACCTTCAACTATCCGTACACGGTCCCGCAGGCCCTGTTGGCTGAAAAAATCTGCACGACCATCGGCATGGACAAGATTTTCTTCCAGAACTCCGGCGCAGAAGCCAACGAAGCCATGATCAAGATGGCCCGTAAATACGGCGTTGAACATTTTGGTCCCAACAAATACGAAATCATCACGGCAAAAGAATCCTTCCACGGCCGTACTTTTGGTTCCATGAGTGCGACGGGCCAGCCGGACAATGCCTGCCAGCAGGGGTTCGGCGCCATGACACCGGGCTTCAAATATGCTGAATTCAACAACTTGAAAGCCTTTGAAGACGCTATTACAGAAAATACCATCGGCATCATGGTCGAACCGGTACAGGGCGAAGGCGGTGTCCATCCGGCAACGAAAGAATTCCTCACAGGCCTGCGTAAACTGTGCGATGAAAAAGGCCTGCTCCTCCTCCTGGACGAAGTACAGAGCGGCTGGTGCCGCACCGGTGCTGTCATGTCCTACATGAACTACGGCATCAAACCGGATATCGTTTCCATGGCCAAAGCCCTGGGCGGCGGCATGCCGATCGCAGCTATTTGCGCTCGCGAAGATGTTTCCAAAGCCTTCACCATGGGTTCCCACGGCAGTACCTTCGGCGGCCATCCGGTCTGCTGCGCCGCAGCTTTAGCCGAAGTCAACGAATTGTTGGATAAAGACCTGGCTGGCAACGCCAAGAAGATGGGGGCATACTTCCTGGAACAGGCCCGGGAAAAACTGCCGCATTTGAAGGAAGCCCGCGGCCAGGGCTGCTTCTTGGGGCTTGAATTCGACGACAAGATCAACAGCGTCGACTTGAAGCATAAATGCTTCGACAAACACATGCTGTCGACAGCTATCGGCGAACACGTCCTGCGTCTGGTCCCGCCGCTGATCCTCCAGAAGGAACACGTCGACAAGGCCATTGCTATCATCAAAGAATCGGTCGAAGAATTGGCAAAATAAGTAAACACTATTGAGGGGTATGAAAGGGTGTCTGCCAGAATCGAGGGGTTGGCAGGCACCTTTTCTAAAAAAAGGGGGAAACGAAATGAAACATTTCGTCATCACTGTGGGATGTGAATTCGGCAGCGGCGGCCCGGAAATCGGCAAGATGCTGGCCAAGTCGCTGGGAATCGAATACTACGACCGGGATCTCGTAGATAAAGTCGTGGAAAAAATCGGCGTAGAAAAACATCTCGTAGAAGAAGCAGATAATAAGAATTTCGTTCCTTACGGTATCGAAACGTCATTGGGAACGCGCTATGCGAACTTGTCGAATAAAGTCATTTACACGCAGTTCGACGTCATCCGCAAGATGGCCAAATCATCGTGCGTCATCATCGGCCGGTGCAGCGACTACATCCTGAAGGGGCAGGACGATGTCGTCAACGTCTTCGTTTATGCACCGACGGAAGTACGCATCAAGACCATCATGGAAAAGATGAACTTATCCGAACGTCATGCGGCAGAAGTCATCCGGGATTATGACAATGCCCTCCATCGCCGCTATAAATACATCACCGGTACGTACCGCGGCGACCGTCACAACCGCCACCTGCTGGTCGACAGCAGTGTCCTGGGCTGGGAAAAGACGGCGAAGTTCATCAAATCTTTCGTCGAAATGCGTTTTGAAGAGACTTGAGGGGGTATGAAAGATGGCTACAAAAAAGTCTGATTTTGATAAAGTCCTGAGTGCCTGGGACGTCCTGGTCATCGCCTTCGGCGCTATGATCGGCTGGGGCTGGGTCGTATCGACCGGTGACTGGATCATGGAAGGCGGCGTCCTCGGTGCCATGCTGGGCTTCGCTATCGGCGGCATCATGATCTTCTTCGTCGGCCTGACCTATGCCGAACTGACGTCGGCTATGCCGCAGTGCGGCGGCGAACACGTCTTCAGTTATAAGGCCATGGGGCCCATTGGTTCTTTTATTTGTACTTGGATGATCGTCTTAGGGTATGTCAGTGTCGTCTGCTTTGAAGCCTGCGCCCTGCCGACCATCGTCGCTTATATTTATCCTGATTTCCTGACGGGCTATCTTTATACCGTTGCCGGTTTTGATATTTATGCTTCCTGGCTGGCCGTAGCTATTCTGGTTTCTGTCTTCATTACGGCTATCAACATCGTTGGGACCAAGACGGCAGCTATCTTGCAGACGATCCTGACGGTCATCATCGGCGGCGTCGGCATCCTGCTCATTGCTGCATCGGCGCTGACCGGCACGACGGCTAACCTCGAAGGGCAGCTCTTCATGGGGGCTACGACGACGGATATGGTCAAAGGGACCTTGGCCGTTGCCGTCATGACGCCGTTCTATTTCATCGGCTTCGACGTCATCCCGCAGGCAGCGGAAGAAATTTCCGTCTCCTTGCAGAAGATCGGCCGCATCCTCATCTTGTCCATCGTCCTGGCCGTCCTCTTCTATGCCCTCATCATCTTCGGTGTCGGCTATGTCATGAATAATTCGGAAATCGCCGTCGCCATGAAAGGCGTTGGCGGTCTGGTCACAGCCGATGCCATGGCCGTTGCTTTTGGCAGTTCCATTATGGCCAAGGTCCTCATCATCGGCGGCCTCTGCGGTATCATTACCAGCTGGAACTCCTTCCTCATCGGCGGCAGCCGTGCCATGTATTCCATGGCTGAATCGTACATGATTCCGCACGTCTTTGCCAAATTACACGACAAATATAAGACGCCGATCAATGCGCTTCTGCTCATCGGCCTCTTGTCCATCATCGCGCCGTTCTTCGGCAAGAAGATGCTGGTCTGGGTCGTCGATGCCGGCAACTTCGGCTGCTGCGTCGCGTACTGCATGGTCGCTATTTCCTTCGTTATCCTACGCAAGAAGGCTCCGGAAATGGCCCGTCCTTATAAGGTCAGCCATTACAAACTGGTCGGCGCCATGGCTATCCTCATGTCGGGCTTCATGGTTGTCATGTACATGATCCCTGGTTCCGGCGCTACCCTGGTTCCTCAGGAATGGGGCATGGTCCTGGGCTGGTCTATTCTGGGCGTCCTCTTCGGGTTCTATTGCAAGGCCAAATACGGCAGCAAATTCGCTACCCATATCGACGTCGCCCTGGATAATGAAGCCGTCGAAGAAGCGGGCGACCTGGCTTTCGGTCAGGCTATGGCCGCTGCATTGCACGATGTCGAATCGGATGCGCCGGTCACTTATGTATCGCAGCCGCTGAGCTTTTCCTTCTCTATGCCGGTTTCCGTCGTCTTCGGCGCCGGCAAGCGCCGTATGGCTGGAGAACTCTTCAAGGCCTGTGGGACGAAAGCCCTGATCGTCACCGATGCCGCTACCAATGGGCGGGACATCGTCAGTGAAGTCGAAAAGAGCCTGAAAGACGCTGGCATTTCCGTAGCCCGCTTCGCCCATATTACCGGGAAATCCCTGGATATTACAGCTGATTCGGCAGTCGACGAAATCCGCAAGAACGGCAGCGACTTCCTCGTCGCCATCGGCGGCAATACCGTCATGGAAGGGGCCAAGCTGATTGCCAGTGCCGCTGCCCGTACCCTGGGCAAGGCTATCATGCCGCTGAACTTCGTGCCGACGACGTATCACGCCGGAGCCTGCTTCGATGCATCCCTGCCTGATGGCAGCCGTGACGATGCCCTGCTGGCCAAAGTCGTCCTCGTCGATCCGGACTGCATGACCGGCATGAGTCAGAAAGACCGGGCTGTCTCCGGGTTTGCCGCCCTGTGCGAATGCATCAGCGCCTATACGTCGCCAGATGCCCAGCCGCTGACCGATGCCATGGCACTCTATGCCATCGACATCTTGACGGATAAATTGACGGCTGTCTGCGCCGACCATAGCGATAAGGAAGCCTGGGAAAAAGTAGTCCTGGCCGGTGTCATCGGCAGCATGGTCAGTGCGGAAACGGGATGCCAGGTAGCCAAAGGCCTGAAACAGGCCGTAGCTCCCTTGTCGTTCCCGGCTGATGAATGCCTCCTGGCCGCTATCGTTCCCGTTGTCGTCGATGCCAAAGCCGGCAAGAATCCTTTCCTCTATGGCAAGCTGGCCCGGACCATGGGCGGCTTTACATCGGAAGATTGTGCAGCCCGCCTTTGCTATCTGGCCAAGGCCTTGCACCTCGACCTGCGCATTGCCGATATGGGCGTCCATGAAGACGATATCGCCAAGATGGCTGAATCCTATATGGGCGAAGAAGCGGCGGAAGAAGCTCAGGAAAAGGCAGCCTCGATGGAAGCGGCATTTACGAATTAAAAAATATTTAATATTTGATAACCCTCTCTCCCTAAACAGAGAACGGGCTGCTGCAGGCGGTCCGCGAGGTTTTTTCTCGGGAAAAGGCGCTGTCCGAAAGGGCAGCGTCTTTTTCGATTATCCAAAGATTTTATATTTTTAAGCAGGAGTTTGACAATTCTGTGTAGAATAATTTAAGATAGTCTAGTTGTAAATATAGCTTGGAGGTAGTCATTATGACACTCAGTTTATTTTGGTCGCGGTATACGCTGGAACTTCGGGAACAGCATTTGCGCGATGTCGATGAACTTTATCATTACCTGATTGCCAGGGAACGATGGAACTGGTTCTTGGCGAAGATTCCGGAACAGGCCCAGATTCAGATACTCCGCGGCCATAATCATGGCGAAGGAGCCTGGACCTGCCGCAAGTGGCTCGACCATATGCTGGAATGGATCAAGGAGAACAAGCCGCCTGCTGTCTATGATGCTGTCATCGACAAGATTCATATGATTGAAGACAAGCCTATTGAGGAACTGGAAAAACAGGCTGCCCGGAACATTTCGCCGGAAGAATTGGAAAAACTCCAGCGTGCCGGCTATTTTCAATGTATTGGGAACGCCGAAAACAAATGAATGAAAGCGGGTGAGGGAATGACCTTTCTATGGCGCATGATAACCGCTGCCGTCTTGTTCTTTTCACTGGCTGCAGCAGCTCCGGCTGCGGTAGTACAGGCCGATTCCGTCCGGGTATTGCCGATTTCCGGCGATATTGATGGCAGTCAGGCTGCCTTTATTCAGCGCGGCTTGCGCCAGGCTGCGGAAGAAGGGGATACGGCAGTCGTCGTTACGATTAATACGTTAGGCGGCCGGGTGGACAGTGCCCTGAAAATCCGGGACATGCTCATGGCTGCCGATGTGCCGACAGTGGCCTACGTCACTTCACGGGCTTGGTCGGCAGGGGCGCTCATCGCCTTGTCGTGCCGCCACATCATCATGGCACCGGGCAGCAGTATCGGGGCGGCTGAGCCGATTCCCAACACGGAGAAGAACATTGCCGCCTTGAAAGCCGAATTCAGCGCGACGGCGGCTCAGAATGGCCATAATCCGGGTGTTGCCGAAGCCATGGTCGACAAGTCCCAGGGCTATCCCGATTATGCAGA
The DNA here is from genome assembly GCF_047974155.1 of Megasphaera jansseni. Classification (NCBI taxonomy): domain Bacteria; kingdom Bacillati; phylum Bacillota; class Negativicutes; order Veillonellales; family Veillonellaceae; genus Megasphaera; species Megasphaera jansseni. The sequence goes on from NZ_JBHYRR010000009.1 coordinate 67,806, forward strand.
ACCTGGAAAAATCCTGGCCTTATCCGACGGACAGGCGAAAGAACTCAATGTGTCCGATGGGTCGGCCGATGACCTCTCAGAGGCCCTGGCGCTGTACAGCCTGGGGGATGCACAGCTGAACTACGTCGACAAGGACTGGCGCGATGAGGCCGTCGGCGTGCTGCAGAATCCCTATGTCCGCACGCTCTTCGTGGCCCTGATCATCGCCGCCCTGCTGGCCGAAATCAAGATGGCCGGCATCGGTGCCGGAATTGCTACGGCCTTCGTCTTCGGCGGCCTGCTGCTGTTTTCAGGCAATGAATCCCTGGCAGACGGCCTCAAGATCGTCGCGGCCTTTCTCGTCAGCCTGCTCTGTATCGGGTTGGAACTGGCTTCCCCCGGGGTCGGCATCTTCGGCCTGGCCGGCGTCGTCCTCCTGTTCGGCAGTCTGTTCTTCATGCTGGGGGCTACGTATGAGGCCGTGTATATCCTGGCCGGCGGGACGGTCCTGGCGATTCTGTTGTTCTATCTTGTCGGCAAGCATCTGCCCAAGAGCCGGCTTTTTGAAAAATTGACCTTAACGAACCGTTCGACGAAAGAAAAGGGATATACGGCGCAGGCCGATTACAGCAAATATCTCTATGAACGGGGCAAGACCATTACGATTCTGCGTCCGTCCGGGACGATCCGCATCGGCAAGGAGCGGGTCGATGCTACGGCGAATGGCACATTCATCGGCCGCGATGTCATCGTCCGCGTCGTCCGGGTAGAAGGCAGCCATGTCGTCGTTGAACCGGAACCGGAACGCCATCCCAAACCCTGAGAAGGAGGTATCCTATGTCTATCGTATCCTTTTTGGCAGTGCCGCTGATCATCATCGTGGCCGCTGTCATCATCATATCCCTGTTCCTGCACTTCGTGCCCATCGGTTTGTGGATTTCGGCGATGGCCGCCGGCGTATCCGTCGGTATCGTCAACCTCATCGGCATGCGCCTGCGCCGGGTCATCCCGTCTAAGATCATCCTGCCGCTGGTCAAGGCCAACAAAGCCGGCCTCGACGTCAACGTCAACCAGCTGGAAGCCCATTATCTGGCCGGCGGCGACGTAGACCGCGTCGTCGATGCGCTCATCGCCGCTCACCGGGCGACGATGTCCCTGACGTTTGAACGGGCCTGTGCCATCGACCTGGCCGGACGCGACGTGCTGGAAGCCGTCCAGATGAGCGTCAACCCCAAGGTCATCGAAACGCCGTTCATTTCGGCCGTCGCCCAGAACGGCATCGAACTGAAAGTCCGCGCCCGGGTTACGGTCCGTGCCAACATCGACCGCCTGGTCGGCGGTGCCGGCGAAGCGACGGTCATCGCCCGTGTCGGCGAAGGCATTGTCACCAGCGTCGGCTCGGCACGGGACCATTCGCAGGTCCTGGAAAATCCTGACGAAATCAGTAAGACCGTTCTCAGCAAGGGCCTCGACGCCGGGACGGCGTTTGAAATCTTGTCCATCGATATTGCCGACGTCGATGTCGGCCGCAATATCGGCGCCCGCCTGCAGACCGACCAGGCCGAAGCGGACAAGCAGATTGCCCAGGCTAAGGCCGAAGAACGGCGGGCCATGGCCGTGGCCAAGGAACAGGAAATGCAGGCGTATACCCAGGAAATGCAGGCCAAAGTCGTCGAAGCCCAGGCCGAAGTCCCATTAGCCCTGGCCCAGGCCCTGCGCGAAGGCAAGTTAGGCGTCATGGACTACTATAATATGAAGAATATCATGGCCGATACGGACATGCGTGCTGCCGTCGCCCAGGCCGGCGTCCCTAAGACCCAGTCGGTCCCGACGGGACAGGAAGCGCATCATGAGGACCGCGGGCCGGCAGGCCATCCGGAAAAGTAGGTGAGCTTTATGGATATGTTATGGCTCATCATCGCCTTCGCCTTGATGGCGATCCTGCCGGACCTGCTGCGTCGTCGCCGCCACTATCCCAAGCGGAAAGGGCCGATTCCCGTGCCGCCGCGGCGTAAGCCCGCACCGGCCAAGACGCCGGCTCCGGCTGAAAGAGCGGAGGAAGCGGCTGGAAATGAGGCTTCTACGCGGGAAAGGACTGTCCCGGTGCCGCCGCCTATCGTGCCGGCTGCGATGCCGTCCCGTCCGGCTGCGGCATCGCCCGTATCCGTACCGCGCCGTGTCCGTCCGGCGGCCTGGAGCCAGCTGACGCCGCAGGCGCGGGAGCTCTACGCCGGCTTCGTCTGGTCGGAAATCTGGCAGGAACCGCTGGCGTACCGCCGGCGATTAATTAAAAAATAGAGAGGATTATACAAATGATTCAAGAAAAAGAAGTAGGTATCAAGGGGATTCCGGGATTAGTCATTACGTCCGGGGAAAAAGCGAAAGGTGTCGTCCTGTTCTATCACGGCTGGTCGTCACAGAAAGAATTCCAGGCCGTCCGCGGCCGCATCCTGGCATCTTACGGTTATGATGTCGTCATTCCTGACGCCGTCAACCATGGCCGCCGCGGCATCCTGGACTATGAAGATAAATCGGTTTATCCGGATTTTTGGCAGACCATTTTCCAGAATATGACGGAAGTCCCGCTCATGCTGGAATATATTCAGGAAAACTGGCCGGATACGCCCATCGCCGTCATGGGGCATTCCATGGGCGGTTTCACCGCTATGGGGGCTATGAGCCTTTTCAAGGAATTCAAGACGGCTGTCGTCATGAATGGCTCCGGCTGGTGGGATGAATCGGAACGCCGCTTCCGGGCAGCCCTGCACATCGAAAAGCCCAGGGCCTACCGTTTCATGCAGATGCAGTTCGCTGCCATGGACCCCTATACCCATATGGATCGCCTCAGCGGCCGGTCCCTCTTATCCCTCCGCGGTGGTGCCGATGACGTCGTCGACGGCGCAGCACAGGAACTTTATCTGGAAAAACTGGCCCAGCGCGATGACGTCAAGACCCAGTCCATCGTCTATGATGACCTGGGCCACTTCGTCACGACCAACATGATGGGCGATGCCGTCAACTGGCTCCGGGCAGAACTTCATTAAAGAAAAAATGAGGTTTACTTAAAAACAATAAGAAGTAAAACCTTTCTCTGTGGAAAATATTAAATTAATTACGGGATAATACTTTACAAATTTAAAAATACGAGTATAATGTACGTATAAACAGAAACCGCAAGGGCGCGGAAACATAAGAATCAGTCATCTTTATGATAGAAATGATTCGTTTCCCGCCTTTGCGGTTTTTATAGTTTTTATAGTTCTCATCCATATCTCAGGGGAGGTATAACAGGGGGGATAAGTATGTCAAAGAATATTTTCCGAACGAAAAGCATCAACCAATTCCTATCGGAAACGAAACAGGACGGCGGCATGAACCGCGTATTAGGGACGTTTGGCCTGACCATGCTGGGGATTGGCTGTATCGTCGGGACCGGGATTTTCGTCCTGACCGGGATTGCAGCGGCCAATTACTCCGGCCCGGCGCTGGTCATTTCCTTCATCATCGCCGCACTGGCCTGTGGCTGCGCAGCCCTTTGCTATTCTGAATTCGCTGCCATGATTCCTGTAGCCGGCAGTGCTTATACCTACGGCTATGTGGCTTTAGGTGAATTTTGGGCCTGGGTCATCGGCTGGGATTTGATTTTGGAATACACCCTGGCCTTGAGCGCCGTTTCCATCGGCTGGTCCGGGTATTTCGGAAATATCCTGACCAACTTGGGACTGGCCCTGCCGAAAGAGTTCATTACGGCACCGGAAGAAGGGGGCCTCATCAATCTGCCGGCCATGGCCATTATCTGGATTATCACTTTGATCAATATGAAGGGCATCACGCAGAGCTCCCTGGTCAATGACATCATCGTCGTCATCAAGCTGGCTGTCGTCGGCCTCTTCATTGCCCTCGGCATCAGCCACGTCGAACCGGCTAACTGGACGCCGTTCATGCCTTATGGCTGGTCCGGTGTCTTTACTGGTGCATCGGTCATCTTCTTTGCTTATATCGGTTTCGATGCCGTATCGACGGCAGCTGAAGAAGTCAAGAACCCGCAGAAAGATTTGCCTCGCGGCATCATCTTATCGCTGGTCATCTGTACGATTCTCTACATCGTCGTCTCGGCGATCCTGACCGGCATGGTCCCGTACTTACAGTTCAAGACGACGGCCGCTCCTGTTGCCTATGCCCTGCAGCTCGTCGGTTATCATTGGGGTGCCGCTGCCGTATCCGTCGGCGCTATCTGCGGCCTCACATCGGTCCTCCTGGTCATGTGCCTCGGCCAGAGCCGTATCCTCTTCGTTATGTCCCGCGATGGCCTGCTGCCGCGCTTCTTCGGTCACATCAATAAGACGACCAAGACGCCGGTCCGCAGTTCCTTGTTAGTCGCCGTCGTATCGTCTATCCTGGCTGGCCTCGTTCCTATCGGCATCGTCGCTGAAATGGTCAACATCGGCACACTGGCAGCCTTCATCATCGTATCGGCATCGGTCATCATCCTGCGCAAAAAAGCGCCGGACCGCGTCCGCCCGTTCCGCTGCCCCTGCGTACCGCTGGTCCCGATCCTGTCGATTCTCTTCTGCGGCATCCTGGTCATCATGCTGCCGACGGTTACGCAGATCCGCTTCGTCGTATGGCTGGCTATTGGCCTGGTCATCTACTTCGGCTATGGCTATAAGCACAGCATCATCACCAAAGCCCAGAAGGGCACGCTGACAGCGGCTCAGGCTGCTGCCGCTGACGATTCGCCCAGCACGCCGCCCGTCGGCGATGGGGCCCATTCCACTATTGAACACTGACGCATTCTATATATCGCAAGAAAAAGACCCGCCCTCTCCCCTGGCCGGGTCTTTTTCTTACCGTCAGCCGCCTGCCATCTGCGAACAGCGGCCTGCGTTCTTTTCCATCGCCTGTATGCGATACCGTAGGGGACGCCCAGAGCCTTTCTGACCCGTAAGGTGAAGAACAGTTCCCCGGACGAATAGCAACAGCGGGCGGCCCGCAGGTCTCTCGTTAAAAAGCAACCTCTCAGTCAGCTGCGCTGACAGCTCCCCTAGCAGGGGAGCCGGGCCACGAGCCACGAGCCACGAGCCACGAACCACGAGCCACGAGCCACTAGCCACGAGCCCCTAACCCCTAACCGCTAACCCCTAACCCCTAACCCCTAACCCCTAACCCCTAGCCACTAGCCCCCAATTTGTGGTAAAGTAGAACCATATCATCATTGCAGAGGGGAGCTATGAGAAATGGAAAAAAAGAAGATCTATGTATTGGCCTGCGGCGGGACGATTGCGGGCAGGGCCGCGTCGGCCGATGACTTGACGGGGTATGCCGCCGGACAGACGTCGATTGACGAATTGCTGGAGGCTGTGCCCCAGCTGGCGGACTATGCCGACGTGCAGGGCGAGCAGTTCTGCAACATCGACAGCTCAGATATGACGGAAGATTTATGGCTGGCCCTGGCCAATCGGGTCCAGGAAATAGCCGACAGGGAAGACGTAGACGGCATCGTCATCACCCATGGCACGGATACGATGGAAGAAACGGCGTATTTCCTCGACCTCACGGTCCATACCATCAAGCCTGTCGTCCTCACGGGCTCCATGCGGCCGGCGACGGCCATCAGTGCCGATGGCCCGCTGAACCTCCTGGAAGCCGTTCAGGCTGCATCCTGGCCGGAACTGGGGAAATACGGCGTCGTCATCGTCATGAACAGCACCATCCACAGTGCCCGCTTCGTCGAAAAGACCGATACGACCCATGTCGATACCTTCAAGGGCCGTCAGATGGGCAGCCTGGGCTATATGCAGGACGGCCGGCCCAGATTGTACCAACAGCCCCTGCGCAAGCACACGTGGTCATCGGACCTGGCTGCGCCTAAGGAACTGCCGGCGGTGGCCATCGTCTATGCCTACGTAGGACTCACTGCCGACGACGTATGCCGCCTGGCAGACGGGAAGGCGGGCATCGTCCTGGCCGGTCTCGGCCATGGCAAGGTACCTGAACCAGTCTGGCAGGCCTTGCAGCCTTTGATGGAACAGGGACTCGTCGTCGTCCGCGCCGCCCGCGCCCTGGGCGGTATGGTCACCCAGGTCCCTGCTTATGATGGAACGGTCACGGCCGACTCCCTGACGCCGCAGAAGGCTAAGATCCTCTTGCAGCTGGCCCTGGCCCATACGACGGACCGGGATAAGGTACAGGCTATTTTCGATGCCTATTGAGGCCTGCAAATCACGGCTCTATGCCTTCCCTAATAAGGCGGGGTGTGATAAAATAAATAAGATATGAAACATAGGTATGCAATCCATGTATCCGTATACTGACATAGATAGGAGCGAATAATCATGAACAAGTACAAAAAATTGATGGTCATTACGGCCCTGACAGCTGCCCTCGGCACATCGGCTTTTGCCGCATCGACAGGCATTACGGACATCAGCAATTACTGGGGCAAAGACGCTATCCAGTATTTTTATAACAACCACTACATCAGCGGCACGAATGGCCAGTTCCGCCCGAACGAAGATATTACCCGTGAAGGCGCTGCTTCCATCATCAACAACATGATCGGCGAAGACTCCAAAGTCAAGACGACCAATTTCAGCGACGTCAAGGGCCGCTGGTCCGAACGGGCCATCGCTTCTTTGGTAGATAAACAGATCATGAGCGGTTACAGCAACGGCACGTTCAAACCGGAACAGAAGATCACCCGTGAAGAATTCGCCGTCATCGCTTACAATTACATGACCTATAAAGGCATGAGCACCCTCGAAGGGGCAGCTCCCTATGCTGACGAAGCCAAGATTTCCAGCTGGGCCCGTCAGGCCGTCGATGCCCTGGCCGCTGCCGGTTATATGAAGGGCGGCAACTACAACATGTTCAACCCGAAACAGTACGTCACCCGCGGTGAAGCCGTCAACGTCCTCTACCGCATCCTGACCGGTGTCAAGGAAACGACACAGAGCCAGGACGGCCTGGAAGCCAAGGCCTTCAAGGACATCAAAGACGTCTACGGTTCGGTCAAGACCTTTGCTGCTGACGGCATCATGTACTGGCAGGGCGACAAGCTCCACATCGGCGTCAAAGACCCGAAGAATCAACAGAAACTGGCCGATGCCATTGCAGCCGACAAAGATATCCCGGCTGAATCGGTCTATGTCCAGAAATCGACGTACAGCTATGACGACTATAAGAACCTCATGGCTCAGGCCGAAAAGATTTACAAGGCAACGGAAGCTACCAATGCCACTGTTTCGACGGAACCGGATTACCTCAATGAAAAAGTCGTCCTCACAGTCAGCTCCATTTCCAAAGAAACACAGAACAACCTCAATAAAGCCTTGGGCAGTGCCCTTCGCATCGTCATTCAGTAATCGCAGCAGAGGAGGATTTCCATGGTACGGAACAAAATCGCTGCCGTCCTGGCAGCTGCGGCCATCTTGTCCGTCAGTGCCGTTTCGGCCGACGCTCCTTACACGGACCTGGGCAGCCTGACTGACCGCGCTGCTGTCGATTACCTCTATGATACGCAGTGCCTGACCTTTATCACCGGCGATTCCTTTGAACCGAACCGGGTCCTGACCCGCGGCGACCTGGCCCAGCTGCTCTATAATTCGGCAGCCAATATTCCACTGGCACCGGTGGAAGCGGCCGGCGCCCGCGATGTCTCGTCCGGTACGGCTGGCGATGCCATGAACAGCGTCGCCGCCCAGGGCATCCTGGCAGGCTATCAGGATGGGAATTTCCATCCTGAAGATCCAGTGAGCCGCGAAGAATTTGCCGACGTCATCTATCGGTATTTGCAGTACAATCAGCTGGCTGATCCGGATCAGGCCGTCAAGCCTTATGCCGATGCCGCATCGATTGATCCGGCCTATGCCAAGGCCATCGACGTCCTGCACAGCAAGAACATCATGGTCCCGGCAGACAATTATTTCCATCCCAAAGAAGGCATGACCCGGGCCGATGCAGCCCAGGTATTTTACCGCCTCATGCATTCCGACGGGGACTATACGTCACACGTCCAGGTCGAATCGCAGCTCATCAAGGCCATCAATGCCGAATACGGCTCGGTGCCGATTTATTTCCGCAGCGGTACGATGTACTGGGATGGCGATACCCTGGTCCTGGGCATCAAAGGCGCACCCAGTAAATACTTGAAACAGCGCATTCAGACGGATGTAGCCAAACCGCAGGCCATCAAGATACGCCGCGTCTCTTTGAGCCACAGCGACTACAGCCAGCTCATGACCAAGGCTATCCATTGCGTCGTCGACAATGAAGGCGTCCAGAACTATGTCGGCGCCCTGCCGGACTATGTCAATGAACAAGTCGTCCTCACTGTCCGCCATCCCGTCAGCAAAGCGACGCTGGCTGAACTGGCCAAACGCGTCGGCGCCGGACGGGTCCGCCTGGAAACGGCACCCGTTGCCGGGAAGACCCCTATCGTCCAGGTAGCGGGACAGACGGAAGAAACCGCAGAGGCTGACACGACGACAACAAGCGAAAATTCCAAAAAAGAAACGAAACAACTCTATTCCACCCTTTTAGATGACGCCACATCGAGCGCCATCACCTCCGTCCAGAACGACGTGATGAAGTAGTTTAGTGGCTCGTGGTTCGTGGTTCGTTGTTCGTATAAAAAAAGAGAACTGTCATAAGACAGTTCTCTTTTTTACTAGCCACGAGCCACTAGCCACGAGCCACTAGCCACGAGCCACTAGCCACGAGCCACTAGCCACGAGCCACGAAGCCTCATACTCCAAAGAGGGCCCCCAGTTCTTCCCGTGTGTCGATGAGGTATGTCGGCTGGAGGGCTTTCAGGAAGTCCCGGTCGCGGAAACCCCAGGTGACGAGGGCTGCGTCGAGGCCGGCGTTATCGGCCGTTTCTTTATCGACTTCCGAGTCGCCGACGTAGATGGCGTCCTCTTTGGCGCAGCCCAGGCGCTTCAGGGCTTCCCAGACCATGTCCGGTGCCGGTTTTTTGCGGTACATCGGCGTTTCACCTAAGGAGAAGTCGACATAGTCCTTGAAATATTCATCGTGCAGCTCCGAGACGGCGCCCTGGCCTTTGTTGGAGACGATGGCCATATGGTAGCCGGCCGCTTTCAGCCGGGTCAGGACCTGGGGGATGCCGGCGTAAGGGAAGGTCGTCGTCTGGCAGTGAGCGCTGTAGTAGGCGATGAATTCATCCGTCATCGTCCGCCGCAGGGATTCCGGTGCGTCTGGGGCGGCCTTGTCGATGAAGCCGTCATAGCCGAAGCCCAGGCAGGGGCGGATGGCCTCCTGCGTCATGGCGGGCAGGCCGTGGCGGGCGAAAACATAGTTCAGGCTTTTCGTCAATTCGTCCAGCGTATCCAGGACGGTGCCGTCCATATCGAAGACGATGGCTTTATATTTTTGCATGAAAAAGACTCCTTTGAAGGACAAAAAAACAATTTCCCCTTTTATTATACGAAAGCGTCAATTAATCGGCAATAGGGAGTAGCTCATGACGTCATCTTATGCTACAATGGGGAAAGAAGTTTGATAAAATAGAGGAGAGGATGACATGACAAACTTTTTGCCGTACGCTATCATAGCGGGCATAGCAATCGTCTTTTTTGTAATTTGTTATATTATGTATTCCGGTGGAGGACACTCCGAGAGTAGTCCCCAAACGGAGAAAAAGGGGAACACGAAGACGAAGACGCGCTACGACAGCGAGCCGCAGCCGCTGCGCAGGGTCCAGCACCGCAGCCCGGCAACAGTTAAGCATGCCAGACAATTACCGAAGGAAGCGGACGATGAAGAAACAGCCCCGCTGCCCAAAGTCCCGAAAATGACGCTGGGCGAACGGCGGGAACATCCGGAAGAAACGGCCTTTGTCACGACCAAAGGCGAAGCCGTCCGCCGCAATGGCAAAATCGTCTACAAGGAAGCGCCGAAGGCCCAGGAAACGCCGGTCCGCAAGGGCCCCAATGCGGATGACCTCGATGCGACCCGCGTCCTGTCCCGCGATGAAATCCTGGAAGCCATGGAAAAGGTAGATAAGGAAGAAGCCGCTGCCTATAAGGCCCGTGAAGAAGAAGCGAAGCTGGCCCGTCAGCGTCAGGCTGAACAGGAAAAAGAAGCCCAGGAACAGCAGCTGGCCCGCAACCGGGAACGGCGTGAACAGGCCCGCCGCGAAGCGGCTGCTGAAAAAGAAGCCAATGCCCGCCGGGAAGAACGGGCGCGCTGGGCAGAAGAAGTGGCCCAGACCGAAGAAGACAAGCCGCCTCTGGCTGATATGGCGGCTATCGTATCGGCTGACCTGGCCGCTAAAGATGGCGGTGCTGCTCCGGCTGCCAAGAAAAAGGCGGCTCCTGCAGCTGAACCGGCAGCGTCTGCAACGGAAGCACCGAAAGACACGCACCGCAAGCACATTCTCCGCGATGTCATGGCCGAAACGGCCAAAGCCGCCGGCCAAGCTGCCGTCGGAGCCCAAGCCGTTTCCGATGCACCGGCAGCTGCCAAGAAACGAGCTGTATCCGATGCGACACAGGTCCTGGAAGGGCCTGTCGTCAGCGAAGGCATGAAAGCCGTCGCTTCTCAGCTGGAACAGACGCAGCGCATGGAACCGATCCACATCGATTCGGCCATGACTGCCAAGAAGAAGGCCGTTCCGGAAGAAACGATGGTCATGCCGCCCATCCGGGCCCACAAATCCCAGGAAAAGGCGACGCCCGTCGTCAAGCCGGCACCAGTCGTCAAACCGTCCCAGACGTCGTGGGATTCCAATACGTCCGGTACGGACACGCGCAATCCGTCCCTGGGCAGTGCGCCGCATTATGCCTCGGTATGGGAATCGGAAAGCACCGTCGATTCTCCTGTCGTCCGCCAGTGCGTCTCACACTTCCTGCGCCAGTACGGCGTCGTATCGCCGGAACTGCAGCAGCAGACGGAATACATCACGTCGGCTGCCTTTGACCAGATCGGCTGCCAGACCGACACGGAACGGCAGCAGGCCCTGGCTCCGCTCATCGTCCAGGAAGCTTTGCAGAACGTCCAGAAAGCCTATGCGGCTCATCCCGATGATTATGTCGGCACCATTGCCTTGCAGGCCTTTTACGATATCGTCCACTGCTCGCCCATTTCGACGCGCCACCTGGTCGCCATCGATGCCTTGAAGGTCATGCCTTACCTGACGCAGGGCCATTACCAGATACTGGCTATCCTCCTGCTGTTCCTGTATTCGCGCAACTCCCATAACGTCGACAAGGATTCCTTCTGCCGTTACATCGACAAATACGTCTATCCCTTCCTGGATGGCTTCCCGACAGAACGGCCCTATTACCAGCAGCTCGATTACCTGCACTGCACGGCTTTTGAAGCCAAGGAAACGCATTTTGCCGAAATCCTGTCCGACTCGTATCCGCTCTTGTTCCGCTACCGCGGTTTCACGGAAGAAGAATTGCGCAAAGCCCTCAAGGGCAAGCGCATCCCCGATGAATTCATCGTGCCGTCCTTCAATTCGCCCCTGGTCAAGTTGGCCATGGTCGACGAAAGCATGGCTAAACGCTTCTTCCGCATGACCGGCATCAATGACCGCAACATGCAGGACCACATCCTGCGCCTGGCCAAGAAGCGGCCGGCTAACTTCAGCGGCGAAGAAGCCCTGGACATCATGGAAGATATTTCGCCGGTCCTGGCCGACCTCGGCGATATTTGGGACAGCTCGCTGCTGCGCGTATCGACGTTGTCGCTCCTGGGCCTGTACTTGGCGCAGGGCTTCGTCAAGGAAATCATTGGCGAAGAATTCGATTTGTCCCGCTGGTTTGAATAAGGAGCATTGTTGTGAAAAAAATCCGTAAAGCCGTCATCCCGGCGGCCGGGTTCGGCACCCGTTTCCTGCCGGCGACGAAGGCGACACCGAAAGAAATGCTGCCTATCGTCGATAAACCGACGATCCAGTATATCGTCGAAGAAGCCCTGCAGAGCGGCATCGAAGAAATCCTCATCATCAGCGGCCATGCCAAACGGGCCATTGAAGACCATTTCGATACCAATCCGGGACTGGAACTGCACCTGGAAGAAAGCCATAAGATGGGGCTTTTGAACATGGTCCGCAGTATTTCTGAAATCAATATCCACTATATCCGGCAGAAACACATGCGGGGTTTGGGCGACGCGATCCTCTGCGCCCAGTCCTTCATTGCCGATGAACCCTTTGCCATCCTCCTCGGCGATGACGTCGTCTATAATGAAACCAATCCGGCCTTGCGCCAGATGATTGACTTGTATAACGACCTCGATGCCACCATCCTGGGCTGCCAGGAAGTCCCCTTGGAAAAAGTATCGTCTTACGGCATTGTCCAGGGGACGCCAGTCGAAGGGAAGGGCATCCTGAAAGTCAGCCGCGTCGTCGAAAAGCCGGCTGTCGAAGAAGCACCGAGCCGGACGGCTGTCCTCGGCCGCTATATCGTCACGCCGGACATCTTTGACATCCTGGCCCATACCGAACCGGGCAAAGGCGGCGAAATCCAACTCACCGACGCCTTGCAGACCATGGCCTGCCGCGAAGCCGTCTACGCCTACTGCTTTGAAGGCAAACGCTACGACGTCGGCGACAAACTGGGCTTTTTGAAAGCCAACGTCGAATACGCCCTGCGCCGCCCGGACCTGGCCGGCCCGTTCCGCCAGTTCCTGAAGGACGTTGTTCGTGGCTCGTAGGGGCCGTCCCAACGAGCGGCCCGCGTGCATCCGCTAGCCACTAGCCACTAACTACTAGCCAATAAAAAAGGCGCTGTCGCACGAAGGGTTTTGCCATCATGCGAGGCCCCTTCAACTTAAAAGTTTTTCGTTCGTAGTTCATCGTTCATCGCGATGGATTGATATTTTTAATCCCATACGACAAACGATGAACGACCTACGATCAACGTAAAAAGGCGCTGTCTTCATGGGACAGCGCTTTTTTTGACAAGGAATAGGCGTATGCCATAAGGCCAGTAGGGGCGACCCGTGGGGCGCCCGCTATGGAAAAAAGGGGGAATCCCCTAATGGTACTATGCTTGAAACTACATGAAAATAGTGTGATTGAAGGAATAGGCGTATGCCATAAGGCCAGTAGGGGCGACCCGTGGGGCGCCCGCTATGGAAAAAAGGGGGAATCCCCTAATGGTACTATGCTTGAAACTGCACGAAAATAGTATTGATTAAATGAAAAGGCGTATGCCATAAGGCCAGTAGGGGCGACCCGTGGGGCGCCCGCTATGGAAAAAAGGGGGAATCCCCTAATGGTACTATGCTTGAAACTACACGAAAATAGTATTGATTGAATGAAAAGGCCATGCTATAATAGGCACAGAAAGAAGGGATTCCTATGAAAATTGAAGAAGGTACGATTATCTCTATAAAAGAAAAAGGCACGGCCGAAATCAAGGTCGGCCGCCATTCCGACTGTATCGCCTGCGGCGCCTGTGAAGGTGCGGAAAACATCGTCGTCACGGCTGTCGACCCGTTGGGCGTCAAAGTCGGCCAGCACGTCAAATTTGAATTCCGCGATGTCAACATCGTCATCGGCGCATTCATCTGTTTCGTCATGCCTCTGTTGGTCTGTGCTGCCGGTGCCTTTGCCGGTCACTTCCTGGCCCTGGCCCAGGGCTTCGATACGGTCCAGACGGCGGTCATCGGCGGCATCATCGGCTTTCTCATCGGCGCCGTCGGCGTCAAGCTCTTCGACCGCTCCCTGTCGAAAGCCGAAAACTCCAAACCGAAAATCATCGAAATCTGTTCAGGCGGGAATTGAGTGTATAAAGGCTTTGTTTGTAGGGGTCGCCGCGTGGGCGACCCGTTAGGGATTTGGATGATTCTTTTAGCAAGCTGGTTGGGAAATCTACATATCCCAGAGCGGGCGCCCCACGTGGCGCCCCTACAGTAAATTTAAAGCCATCCACTAACCACTAGCCACTAACCACTAGCCACTAAAAAGGGGCTGTCGCACGAAGGTTTTTGCCATCATGCGAGGCCCCTTCAACTTAAAAGTTTTTCGTTCGTAGTTCATCGTTCATCGCGATGGATTGATATTTTTAATCCCATACGACAAACGATGAACGACCTACGATCAACGTAAAAAGAGGCTGTCTTAATGCGACAGCCTCTTTTCTTATTTTTCCGGCAAGGCGTCGGCCAAGGCGAATTCGCTGCCATCTTTGAGAGTGATGGCCGTGATGTGGAGTTCGCTGGTCATGCCGTCCAGGGCCTGCGAGCGGATCAGGCTGTATTGTGACGGGATGAGGGGATTGAGCAGGAACTGGCTTTCGTGGGTGCTCTTTTCCGATGACGTCGACAGGCGCAGGGGGGACGTATAGAGTACGGCCTTGTCGCTGTCCCGGCGCAACGTATAGAGGGCCTTGACGGAAGCGATTTCGTTGCGGTCCTGGCGGAAGACCGGTGTATAGCTCAGGCGCAGGAAGGTGCGTCCCTGGCCGGTGACAATCTTGGAAGAGACGTCGCGGACGGTCATGATGGCGTCGATCTTTTGCTGGACCGGTTTATTGTAAGCGGCTAATTCTTTCTTCATGACATCGCGCAAGTCGTTGAGGAAGGCTTCCGGGTCGGCCAGGCCTGTGATGACCCAGGTCTGGGACGGCGTCTGCTCCAAAGTAACCGTACAGGGGACGGTCGCACCCAGGCGGTCGTTGTACAAGTAGAGTTTTACCGTATTGTCGTGGCTCCAGTCGGCGCCGTCGAGGTGCCAGCCTGCCAGGGGAATGGAGAGGCCGGCGCTCTTCAAGGTGCGCTGCAGGTTATCGGCTGTTTTTTGATATTGTTCATTGTCTGTATTCCCAGCCAGGCTCCAATTCAGGTACAAGTCGGCTGTGGTGACGAAAGAAGCCCGCAAAGGCGAGCGGATGATATTCAATAAAAAGGATTCATCCGTACTGTCCGACGTATGGGATACGAGGGCATCGAAGAACTGGCCGCTCAGGGCTTCTTCATCGACATGACGGCTGAACGTTTCCATATCCCCGTCGCGGACGGCGCGGATGACCTGGGAGACGGCATAGTCCGGCGTCTTCATATAAATGTGTTGATATGCCGCAATCCCTGCTATGATACAACCCATGAGGACGACCAGGGCCAGGAAGACCTTGCCATCCCATAAGGTAAGCACTCTTTTTCTCATAGATTATCCTTCCTTACTAAACGAAATCCTGTTTCCCTCATTATACCACAGTCTGCGTTAGGCGTTCAGCCTTTCGGCCCATCTGCCGAAGGCTACAAAAATATGGTATAATGAATATGTCATTACCGAAAGAAAAGGAGCGTGATTCCTGTGATTACTTTACACGATGTGAAATCAGGGAATTCCTATGAAGTCAAGGAAGGGGCGACGCTGCAGCAGGTCTGTGAACAGTATTGTCAGCACGACGATATGCCCATTGCCGCCGCCTTATACAATAATGAATGTGTCGGCCTGCAGACCAAGGTCGACCAGAGCGGCGATATAGACTGGCTGCCCATCAATACCATGGAAGGCAATCAGTGCATCATCCGTACGGCCATTTTCCTCCTGGTCCGCGCTGTCAGCGACCTCTATCCCGATGGCAAGGTCCTGGTCAAGCACGCCTTGCGCAAGGCATTGTACTGCGAGTTGGAAATCGGGCATACCGTTACCGTCCACGACGTGGACATCATCAAGAAGCGCATGCACGAAATCGTCGAACAGGATGAACCCATTTCCCAGGTCATCGCCAGTGCCGAAACGGCGATGGAAATGTGCCGCAACCGCCATATGACGCGGGAAGCGGAACTCTTGCGCCACGTCGACGTTACCCATATCATGGCCTACCAGTGTGGACAGACTTTTGATTACTATATGGGGCCTCTCCTGCCCAGCATGGGCTATGTGACCTGCTTCAACCTGCGGTCCTATGCGCCTGGCGTCATCCTGGAAACGCCGACCGTCGACAATCCCAATGAACTGCCGGAATATAAGGAAATCCCCAAGATGGCCCGCCTCTTCCTGGATGCCGAAGAATGGGGGCGCATCGTCCGCTGCGAATACGTCTACGATTTGAACCACTATATTGAACAAGGCAATATCCAGGATATGGTCGACATGGCCGAAGCCCTGCAGGAAAAGAAGCTGGGCCAGATTGCCGACTACATCGTCAGCCGCCGCCCGAAAATCAAGGTCGTCCTCATCGCCGGACCGTCATCAGCCGGCAAGACGACGTTCTGCAAGCGCCTGACGACACAGCTCCGCGTCAACGGCCTGCGGCCTATCGGCATTTCCCTGGACGATTATTTCTATAACCGCGAAGATACGCCGAAGAATCCCGACGGCAGTTACGACTTCGAGTCCCTGCGGGCCATCGACGTACCGCTCTTCAACCAGCAGATCGATGACCTCAACCAGGGCAAGGAAGTCCATCTGGCCCGCTTCGACTTCGTCACCGGCCACCGCCATTTCGATGAAAAGCCCGTCGTCTTGGAAAAAGGGCAGCCCATCGTCGTCGAAGGCCTCCATGCCTTGAACGATTCCCTGACCTACATGCTGCCGCGCTATGAAAAGGTCAAGATTTCCCTGGGCGTCCTGACCCAGATACGCATTAACGACCACAACCGCATTTCCACGTCGGATACGCGCATCATCCGCCGCATGGTCCGGGACCAGCAGTTCCGCGACCGCGGACCCATGGCGACCATGGATATCTGGGCCGACGTCCGCCGCGGCGAAGAAAAGAACATCTATCCCTATCAGGAAGATGCCGATACGATTTTCAACACGGCCCTGCCCTATGAGCTGGCCGTCCTCAAGCCCTATGCGGAACCGCTCCTGGAATCCATCGACAAGGGCAGCGTCCATTACGCCGAAGCCCGCCGGCTCCTGCGTTTCCTTAAGCCTTTCAAAAGCGTCGATTCGTCCGTCGTGCCGCCCAATTCGCTATTGCGGGAATTCATTGGGCCGGACCGGAAAAAATGATTGACAAAGCGTAACCAGATAGATATAATAGTATAGTCGAGGTAGAAATATGAAACTACAAGTCGAAGAAGCACTAAAAGAAGCCGGAAAATCTTTTCCCTTTTCTTTTGAATGTCCGGCTGCCGAGCTAGGTGAAGTGGAAGACCTTCCCTGGAAGGACGCCACAGTAGTTGTGGACGGGGCCTATTGGTTCGATGGCAACCACATCGTGGTACAGGGAACCATACAGACCTCTGGCATGTACACCTGCAGCCGCTGCCTGTCACCGGTATCGGTGGATCGGAATGAAACACTGTCTGAAGTCTATGGTACGGAAGCAGAGCTTCCCGAGGACGTATTGCCTTACAATGGGGAATACATCGATTTGACGGAGACAATTAGAGAAACGTTGATCCTCAGCGAACCCATGAGGGTTTTGTGCCGGCCTGACTGCAAAGGACTCTGTCCCCAGTGCGGTGCAAACCTGAACGACGGACCCTGTAGTTGTCCTACCGACAAGATTGATCCGAGACTGGAAGTCCTGGCTCAATTATTACGATCCAAAGAAAAGCGCTAGAAATAACGTACCATGTGATTTAAGGAGGTGCAGAACATGGCAGTACCGAAGAACAGATTATCCCAGACTCGTCAGAAGATGCGTCGCGCAAACTGGAAATTGACCGCACCGGGTTACGTAGAATGCCCGCAGTGCCACGAAGCAATGATGCCTCATCATGTATGCCCGACTTGCGGCTACTATAAAGGCAAACAGGTTGTCAACAACACAACAGCTGAATAAGAGTTGTACATAAAAAAGAGCTATCGCTTAGGCGGTAGCTCTTTTTTCGTGGCTCGTTGTTCGTTGTTCGTGGTTCGTGGTTCGTAAAAAAATGGGCACCTTAGGCGCCTTTACTAGCCACGAGCCACACGGGCCGCCCTTTGGGACGGCCCCTACATTGCCATACGAAAATCACATATCCAGGCATAAAATATAAGCGTTTTACATCTCCGTGGCCGTCTGCTAAGATAAAAGCGTAATCAGAAGCGCAGAAAGGAGGACGACGATGAAACCAGGGATTAGGCAGAATCTGCTCGATGCCGGTTGTTCGGCGGCTTTCATTGAGCATTATGAAGCCCTGCCCGCTGATGAGCAGCTGCCGTATCTGCGGCGCCATCGCCGGCACTTGCTCGATGCCATCCATAATAAACAGCTTCAGCTGGACCGGCTGGACTACTTATTATATGTATTACAAAAAAGAGGAGACGGAGATAAATGACCTTAGAAGAAATCAAACAGCAGAGCCCGTTTGCTATGGGCGGAGAAAATGTCGATTATGCGCAGTATTTTGATGGGACCAGTTACCTGAATATGCTGTCCCTGGAACAGGTCGTCGTCGGCAATGTCACCTTTGAACCGGCCTGCCGCAATCATTGGCATATCCATCATGCTGCCCAGGGCGGCGGTCAGATGCTCCTGGTTACGGCCGGCCGCGGCTGGTATCAGGAATGGGGGAAACCGGCACAGGAACTCCATGCCGGCGATGTCGTCCACATCCCGGCCAACGTCAAGCACTGGCACGGGGCTGCCAAGGACAGCGCTTTCCAGCATCTGGCCATCGAAGTCGATGGGACCGATACGAGTACGGAATGGTGTGAAGCCGTAGCGGAGGCCGATTATGATGCCCTTCCGTAAGCAGTGCTTCATTGCCGGGCTCATCGCCTTGGCAGGGATAGGATTTTTGGGAACAGGAGATGCATTTGCCGTGAATACAACCGATAATCAAGCGAAAAAAGCCGTCAAGATCGTGCAGACTGCAGGGCGGCAGCAGCTGGGGAATTTTGCCCCTGATTTTGCCCATTATAACGACGACATCCTCTTTGGTGAAGTATGGAGCAAGAACGATGTCCTGCCGCTCAAAGAACGGAGCATTGTTACCGTTTCGGCCCTCATCGCCCAGGGGATTACCGATAGTTCTCTGAAGTACCATATGGAAACGGCCAAGAAAAATGGTGTCACCAAAGACGAAATGGCTGAAATCATTACACAGCTCGCCTTTTACAGCGGCTGGCCCAAAGCCTGGGCTGCCTTTGGCTATGCCAAAGAAGTGTATAACGACTGAAACTTGGGCCTGCGGCACCTACGCGTGCGCAGGCTCTTTTTGCGTATCGTGAGGGTGATTCTTTTGAAACAACGTCATTACTTTTATTTCATCTTAGCCTTGATCGGCGAGTTGTCGATATGGGGACAATGGGCTTTGTTCCGCCATATCCTGCCGGTACGGCAGGACGTCTTGCTCGGCCTGATGGCCCTGCTGCCAGTTGTCTATGCCATGCCGTACATCCTGTCTGACCGCCTGCCGGCCCGTGTGACGAGGGGATTGGCCCGTTTTGGCGGTTATTGGTTCGCTTTTTCCTACTACGCGACGCTGCTCCTGGTTCCGGGCCTAGTGCTCTGGCTGCTTTGCCAGATGGGCGGCCTGGACGATGTCTGGCAGTCTTCGATGGTCGTCTATTACAGTGCCATCGCTTTGGGCCTGACCTGGCTGCTCCTGGCTGTCGGGGCCTGGCGCGGCCATCATCACGTGGTCCGCACGATCGATATCGTGACGGATAAACCGATTGCCCGCGATTTTTCCCTGGCTTTTGTCAGCGATATCCACCTGGGCCCGGTACTGGGGCTGGACTTCAGCCGTCAGCTGCGGCGCGATTTGAATGACGTCCATGCCGATATGGTGCTCATCGGCGGGGATATCATTGATGGCAACTTGAAATATGTCTTATATGAAGGCAGTTTTTCGGGACTGGAAGGCATACAGGCTCCGGCTGGGGTGTACGCCGTCATGGGGAATCACGATACGTATGGGGAAGACTTGCCTTTGGAAGAAAAGGCCCTGTCGCGCTGCGGCATCCGCTGCCTCAATGGGGAAGCGGTCCATCCCCTGCCCGGCGTCGTCCTCTTCGGACGGGAAGATTATTACTGTGCGCCGTCGGCACCGGTCGAAGCGGCGCCGGAACAGGCTTTTTCGATTTTTATGGAACATGAGCCCCTGCATATTGTCCAGGCGGCAGAAAAAGGCTGGGATTTACATGTCAGCGGGCATACGCATGCTGGGCAGTTCTGGCCGAACCGCTGGGTCATACGGCGTCTCTTCGCCCTGGATTACGGCCTGAAATCGTTTCAACAGCTCACGGCTGTCGTATCGAGCGGGTATGGGGCCTGGGGGGAACTGTTCCGCCTGGGGCCGGCTCCGGAAATCGTGTGTATCCGGGTACGCCGGGCCTGATTGGTGCGGCCGGCTGGCGGCTGCCGAAGGATGACACCTTCTGGCAGCCGCTCTTTTTTTGAAAAAAGAATAGTAAAAAAGCATTGATTTATAGAATCCATAGGTATTTGATATTGATAAGGATGGCAGGTATACTATAGGCAAGCCAGAGAGATAGGTCTTAGGATAGCATAGAAAAGGAGTATATCATATGAAAAAACATCAGAAAGCTTTATTCGTTGCCGCTGCGTTAGTTATCAGTACATTTACTTTTTCCGGATTCGGCGGCAGTTCCGCCTATGCTGCGACGCCGGCCGCTGCGTTGCAGGCAGAATCGCAGATGAAACGCTCTTCCATTACCGAACTGGATAACGATACACGGGTCTTTAAAGTCGATCCGCAGATAGAAGCCAAAAACGTCCGCTTCCAGAACCGCTACGGCTTTGACGTCGCCGGGCACCTCTATTTACCGAAGAACTTCAACGATCAGAAACAGTATAAGGCCGTCGTCGTCTCCGGGCCTTTTGGCGCCGTCAAGGAACAGTCTTCCGGCCTCTACGCCCAGGAAATGGCAAAAAACGGCTATGTCGCCGTAGCCTTTGACCCGTCGATGACGGGCGAAAGCAGCGGGACACGCCGCAATATGGCGTCGCCGGATATCTTTACGGAAGATTATAGCGCCGCTGTGGATTTTGTCAGCAACTTAAAATTCGTCAATCCCGATAAAATCGGTGCCATCGGCATCTGCGGCTTGTCCGGCATGGCCCTGACGGCTGCGGCGAACGATACGCGCATCAAAGCCGTGGCGACTTCGGCGATGTACGATATGTCCGACAGCATCCGCAATCACTATAAAGGCGATTACTATACGCCGGAACAGCGGGAAAAAGTCAAGGAATATTTAGCGTCCATGCGCGATAAAGAAGCCAAAGAAGGCCAGGGCATCCGCGGCTATCATGAACTGCCTGTCGATGACAAGGGCAAGGTCATTTCCCAGGATACTCTGTTCCCAGATAAGCTGCCGGATAATGCCGATGAAGTATCCAAGGGCTTTTACGACTACTATGTAGGCCGCGCTTTCCATCCCCGTGCCATCAATTCCAACAAATTGGCCTGGGATTCGACGACGCCCTATGGATTCTTTAACTTCACCCTCATGGAACACCTCGATGAAATCAGTCCGCGTCCGGTCCTGATCATTACCGGGGAAAAGGCTCATTCCAAATATTTCGCCGATGCAGCCTATGCGAAATTGAAAGCGCCGAAACAGGAAATCGTCGTTCCCGGTGCTACGCATACCGATTTGTATGACCAGATGGATAAGATTCCCTTCTCTGAATTAGTGAAATTCTTCGACAAGGCGTTGAAATAAGCGCGCCTGATGGAAAGGAGGTGGCCCTGTGCTGCCATTATCACAAGCGTTGAAGCGCTGGAGCCAGTCGCCGGTCATCGGCGTCACGACGGAAGAAATCGAGACGATGCGGTTTTACAGCCGGCAGGCCCAGAAAATCACCATGGAAATGAATACGCGTTATCACGAACCGGATGTATTGCGGCAGTTATTTTCGCAGCTCATCGGCCAAAAAGTCGATGACAGTTTTGCTCTCTTTCCGCCTTTTTATACGGATTTCGGAAAAAATATCCGCGTCGGGAAAAATGTATTCATCAACAGCGGCTGTAAATTCCAGGACCAGGGGGGCATCCTCATCGGGGATGATGTCCTCGTCGGCCATAATGTCGTCCTGGCTACGCTCAATCATAACCAGGACCCGGACAAAAGGGCGGAAATGATGCCTGGGAAAATCGTCCTGGAAGAAGGCGTCTGGATCGGGGCCAATGCGACGATTACCGCCGGCGTGACCGTCGGGCGCCATGCCATCGTCGCTGCCGGTGCCGTCGTGACCCGGGATGTGCCGCCGGACACGGTCGTCGGCGGCGTGCCGGCTCACTTCATCAAGGCCATCAAGGCCTAGGCGGTGTCATCGTGTCTAAGGAAGCCTTTTCCTGCTTCAAGAGCTGGATGAATTGCTGCGTCCCCTTGGAGAACAGCTGGAAACGCTTCCAGGCGATGAGCAGCTTATCGAAAATCGGCGGGTCCAGGAGCCGGAAACAAAGGGTATCGTCATCGTCCTGGACACGGATAATCTTTTCCAGCATGATACAGGAACCCAGTCCTTCGCTGACCATGAGGGATGCATTATACGCCAGGTTATACGTGGCGATGATGGACAGGTCAGCGAAGGGCTTTTTTATCCATGTCTGCAGTTTATCGGCATGGCTGTCTCCCTGCAAGACCTGGTTCGACACGATGAGTTTTTCGTGCCACAGGTCCTGCGGGGTGATTTTTTCTTTTTGCGAAAGGGGATTGTCGCGGCGCAGCAGGAGGCCCCAATGGTCGACGGTCGGGCAGGGGAGGACTTCGTATTTTTCCGTATCGACGTGGCCATAGACGACGGCAATATCGATGAGGCTCTTGTCGAGGAGTTCCATCATCTGCTGGCCATCGCCGCTGGTGATATGGAAATGCAGGTGGGGATACCTGACTTGGATATCATGGGCGGCGTGCATGAGGAAGCGGACGCTGTCCGATTCCGCCGAGCCGATGCGGATGGTCCCGTTCAGTTCGGTATCGTCGCTGCGCAGTTCCTGTTCCGTATTGCTGGCTAGGGATAAGATTTCTTCCGCCCGTTTTTTCAGGAACAAGCCGTCTTCGGTCAGCGTGATGCGCCGGGGACCGCGGATCATCAATTCCTTGCCCAGCATATCTTCCATGTCCCGGAGCTGGCGCGACAGCGTCGGCTGGGACAGGTGCAGGGCTTCGGCGGCATGGGTGATACTTTCTTCGCGGGCGACGGTCAGAAAATAATTGAGTACCCGTAAATCTAACATCATGATCAATCCTTTCCAGGCAAATGAATCTGTTCTTTCAGGCATTTCAAAAAGGCTTCGCACGTCGGCGACAGGAGCTGGTATTTCTTCCAGGCTACGAGACAGGAGGAATAAGCTGGCGGCGATAAGGGGATATATGTGATATCCGGGTCCTGCAGCTGATAGAGGTCCGACAGGCTGACGGCATTGACCACGCCGGTCTTGACCAACAGGGAGGCGTTGGCAATCAGGTCGAAGGTCCCGACGATGTGCATGTCTTTTTCCTGCAGCTCCCCGTGGGACCAGGCGGCGAAATCGAAGGGCTGCGTCGCCGTCCGCGACGATACCAGCAGGGGCATGGATTTCAGCAGGGACGGCGTGATGGCATCGTAATGGGACCAGGGGCTCTGGCTCTGGGTGATGATGCCCATCCGGTCTGCTTCCGGCAGGGGCAGGGATTCATATTTATCGGCATTGAAAGGCTTGATGAACAGGGCGAAGTCGAGCAGGCCGTGGGAGAGTTTCTCTTCGACGGTGTCGGCATTGCCCGTAAATAATTCACACGTAATCGCCGGGTGCTGCTGGTGCAGTTTGGCGAAGGTATCGGTCAGGAAATGCATGACTTTCGTTTCGCCGGCGCCGATGCGGATACAGCCGGCCAGCTGTGGCTGGTCATCGCTGATTTCGTCTTTGGTCTGCTGGACGAGGGAAATGATTTCCTCTGCCCGCTGGCGCAGGCGGATGCCTTCTTCCGTGAGCAGTGTACTGCGGTTCGTCCGGACGAAGAGCTTTTTGCCTAATTCCTGTTCCAAATCGGCCATCTGCCGGGATAACGTCGGCTGTGTGATGTGCAGCATATTGGCAGCACCGGTCATATTCTGTTCCCTGGCAACGGCCAGGAAGTATTGCAGGGTTCGTATTTCCATGATGTGGCTCCTATCTATGGGTTTTCTTTAGTATATGACTTTTTGGAAAAATTTGCAATACAAATAGAGCATGACTAGATATTTGATATAAGCTTTTTACATTAAAAATGCAAGCTGGTATGATACAACTGTACGCATTATGAAAAGGAGATTATACGATGAAGATGTTAATTGTCTATTATTCCTGGTCCAATGGCAACACGGCGAAAATCGCCGAACAGCTGCAGCGGGCTACGGGAGCTGATATTGCCCGTATTCAAACGGTAAAGCCTTATGAAGGCAGTTATATGGAAGTCGTCGACCAGGGGCAGCGCGAAGTACAGGCAGGGTATAAACCGGCCATCCAGCCTTTGGCCTATGATCCGTCCGATTATGACGTCATTGCCGTCGGGACGCCGACGTGGTGGTATACGATGGCGCCGGCAATGAAATCCTTTTTGGAAGGCCAGGACTGGCAGCAGAAGACGGTCATTCCTTTTATGACCCATGGCGGCTGGCCGGGCCATGTCATCAAAGACATGAAGCGGGACTGCAGCGGCGCAGCCTTTGGCCCGTCAATGGAAATCCAGTTTGATTCCCATGGCGGCAGCGACATGGTCACCCAGGCTGCTGCCGTAGACCATTGGATCCAGCAGGTCAAAGCGGGATATAGCTCGAAAGCGTAATCCGCTGAGTCATAACGAACGGTTTATAGTGCAAAACGAGATGAGACTTCTGTAAGGGTTTCGTTTTCTTTATCCCAGTTTCGCCAGAAGACTCCTTCCTCTTAGGTAGGGGATGAATGGCGATGGATTTCGCAGGTTCGATGCCTGCGAAATCCACCCTAT